>JAYTBD010000599.1:0-3689 GCA_043737155.1 Fimbriiglobus sp.
CGATGAAATCGAAGCCGACACCTTTGCGCGCAAGAACACGGAGCTGCGCGACCGGATTGCGACGCTGACGCTGCAACTCGAATCGGCGCATCGCGGCCGCGACGAACGGGCCGACATGGCGCAAAGAGTGTTTGAACTCTCGCAAAGTCTTACGGAGCGTTGGATTACGTCAGAATACGCTGCGAAACGTCAAATCCTGGAAATGCTCTGTTTGAACTTTTCGCTGGAAGGCGCAACTCTTGTCCCAGAATGGAGAAAGCCCTTCGACGTACTCGCCGAAGGGCTCCTTGTCTCATCAAGTCGGGGTGACAGGATTTGAACCTGCGGCCTCTTGGTCCCGAACCAAGCGCTCTACCAAGCTGAGCTACAGCCCGTCGCGGGTTATCCATCGCAAAGGCCTGGCCCGGATTTGAACCGGGGGTGACGGTTTTGCAAACCGTTGCCTTACCACTTGGCTACCAGGCCGTCGAATCCACCATCTTATCGGACGCGCCGAGCCAGTCAATCGTATCGGGCCGGCCCGACGCGCGACTTGAGCCATTCCCCCACGGACACCGAACGTCGCGGGGAGGTTCGGAATTCCGGACTGTAGCCATCACGCTCCGCGTGATGCCGGAGGAAGGGCGCTCATGGGTTCTCGACAAACGCACCGGCGCATCCGCGGGCAACCGGCATCCGGAAGCGCTCGTCCGCCGGCATCACGCGGAGCGTGATGGCTACAGTCCGGAATTCCGCGTGACTTGCGCCCGCGAATATGGTGAACTCGGGATCGCTTTCCCACCCACGGATTCACCGATGCGCATCCTCGCCCTGGCCTTCGCCCTGCTGGCTTCGCCGATCGCGGCCGCGGACTATCCGTCGCACACGCTGAAGTCGAATCGGCTCGGCGTCAAGGTTTACTTGCCCGATGCCGAGAAGGGTTTCTACCGCGGGACGCGCTTCGATTGGTCGGGGGTCATCTCGGTCGAGTTCGAGAAGCACAAACTCTTCGGCCCGTGGAAAGCGACCCACGACCCCGCCAACAACGACGACATCGTCGGGCCGTGCGAAGAATTCGGCTCCGGGTTCACCGGGCCGTTGAATTACAAGGAGGCCGAGGTCGGGGAGCGCTTCCTGAAGATCGGCGTCGGCGAACTGGTGAAACCGAAAGAGGAAAAGTATCAATTCTTCCGAAACTACAAGATCGCGAAGGCCGGGACGTGGGCGGTCGAAAAGAGCGAGGAGAAGATTACCTTCGAGCAGTCGATCAAAACCGACTTCGGTTACGGATACAAGTACACGAAGACGCTCGTACTCGACGGGAAGGTTCTGCGCATCCTGCATGTTCTCGAGAACACCGGCGAGAAAGCCATTGCCACCGACAGCTACAACCACAACTTCTTCAATGTGGACGGCGACGGGATCGGCGCGAATTACCGACTCGAGTTCCCGTTCGAACCGAAGGCCGACGACGTGGATAAGAAGTCTAATAAGGCCGCGAAGTGGTCCGGTAAGTCGCTGACGTTTACCGGGCCGCTCGACAAAGGGCAAATTTACTTCGAATTGCGTGGGTTCGATCCCAAGCCCGGCAGCAAGGATGCCGGGGTGACGATGAAGCACCTCCCGAGCGGCGTAAGTGTCCGCGTCACCGGCGACCGACCGCCGAGCCGGTACAACGTTTGGGGAATCGGCTCGACACTCTGCCCGGAGCCGTTCGTACAGTTCGACATTGCACCGGGGAAGAAGGTCGGTTGGGAGTGGAAATACGAATTCGCGAAGTGATCGACTTCCGAAGTCCGGTTTCGACTTCGGAAGTCCTCGGTGCTGAAAGGACTTCCGAAGTCGAAGCCGGACTTCGGAAGTCGGTCCAGCCGGAATCATTTGACTTGACAGAATCGGAGCTTATACTGTACTCAGTTCCACATGCTTCCTTTTCCCTTTTCTCGAACGGTGTGCCTCGAGATTTTGGCATCGTGCATTTATTGTAGGGGCACCCCTTGTGGGTGCCCGGACGAACTGGAGTTCGATGTGCACGGGAAACGGGATGAACGCCCATCATTGCAACGTTCCGTGGGCATCCGATTCCGGGCACCCACAAGGGGTGCCCCTACGGGAGATGCCAAAATCTAAAGTTGCACCCTTTCTCGAATTCCTGATTGTGGTCGGGTGGAAAATACGCTAACCTCTCCCTTACGGATGAAGAGTCACGCCCGCCCGGTTCGCACTTTCCTCACACTGGAGCGGCTCCCATGCTGACTCTCCTCGGCCGGTCGACGCGGTACTGCGATGACCTTTCCCGCCGGTCCGCCCTCAAAATCGGGGCGTTTTCGTTCGGGGCCACGACACTCACCTTGGCCGATGTCTTTCGCGCCGAAGCCGCCGCGAAGATCCAATCCGGCGGTTCGTCGTCGCAGCACAAGGCCGTGATCAACGTGTTCCTCGGCGGCGGGCCCCCGCACCAAGACATGTGGGACTTAAAGATGGACGCTCCGGCGGAGATCCGCGGGGAGTTCAAACCGATCAAGACGAACGTGCAAGGGATCGAAATCGGCGAGTGCTTCCCGAAGATCGCCGCGATGATGGACAAGTTCGCGATTATCCGCAGCATCGTCGGCGCCCAAGGCGGGCACGACGGCTTCCAGTGCACCACCGGCTACCCGCAGAATTCGCTCGCGGCCATGGGCGGCCGGCCGAGCATCGGGTCGGTCGTGACCAAGCTGTGCGGGTCGGTCGATCCGTCGGTGCCGCCGTTCGTCGGCCTCGCCGCGAAGACCGATCACGGCCCTTGGAGCGACCCCGGTCAATCCGGGTTCCTCGGCAGCCAGTACGCCGCGTTCAAGCCGAGCGGGCCGGACATGGCCAACATGAAGAAGAACGCGATCAACCAATCGCACTTGCCCGACCGCCAGAAGCTGCTCCGCGGCTTCGACACCATGCGGAAGGAAATGGAATACGACAGCACGCTGAGCACGATGGACGCCCATACCGAGCGGGCGATGAACGTGCTGCTGTCGAGCAAGCTGATGGAAGCGATGGACGTGACCAAGGAAGACCCGAAGATCCGCGACCGCTACGGCGACGGCAAGCCGTACAAGTTCCAGTACGACGGCGCCCCGACGGCCAACGATCAGATGCTCATGGCCCGCCGGTTGGTCCAAGCGGGCGCCCGTTGCGTCACGCTGAGCTTCGGCCGCTGGGATAGTCACGGGAAGAACTTCGACATGGTCCGCGACCACGGCGCCAAACTGGACCAAGCGCTGACGGCGCTCGTGTGGGACCTCGACCGTCTCGATCTTCTGAACGACGTGACGGTCATTGCGTGGGGCGAGTTCGGCCGGACGCCGCGGATCAACAAGGATGCGGGCCGCGATCACTGGCCCCAGGTCAGCAGTGCCATCCTCGCCGGCGGGGGGATGAAGATGGGTCAAGTCATCGGCAGCACGAACCGGCTCGGCGAGAACGCGAAGGATCGCCCCGTGACCTTCGGCGAAGTCTTTGCGACGCTGTACCAAGCCATCGGTCTGAACCCGGATCAGAACCCGGTGAACGACCCGACCGGCCGGCCGCAGCACTTGGCCGAAGGCAAGGTGATGAGCGAATTGATTTGATTGGCAGTGGTCGGTGATCAGTGGTCAGAAATGAAAAACAGTTGACCCCGTGGAGTGATCTCCGCGGGGTCAATGCATACGGGGTCCGACTCCCGAAGCCGG
>JAYTBD010000600.1:0-3687 GCA_043737155.1 Fimbriiglobus sp.
GGCGTCGAGATCGAAACCGAGCAGCCGCTCTCGCACCTCATCAGCCACATGCTGTCCGGGGTGCGCTCGCAGATCGCGATCATTCTGCACGGGGATGACTTGGACAAACTGCGCGAGTTGGCGGGACGAATCCGAGATGTGGTCGCCACCGTACCGGGCGTGACCCCGCCGATCATCGACCCGCAAGAGCGGGTGGATGAAGTGCACGTGGTGCTGAGGCCCGACGACCTCGCCCATTTCGGCCTCAGTCGGGAGTTCGTCGCGGAGTTCGTCCAAACGGCCCTCAAGGGGGAAGCCGTGTCGGTCGTGTTGGAGGGCCAGCGGCGCTTCGACCTCGTCGTGAAACTGAAGGAGCCGTACCGCTCGGACGCGTACAGGCTCGGCGAATTGCGGCTCGACCTGCCGGACGGTCGGGGCCAGATCCGGCTCCGCGAAGTGGCCGACTTCCCGACGTCGGCCAGCGGCCCCAACCTCGTCAACCGGGAGAACGTGCGGCGGAAGCAAGTGGTGCGGTGCAACGTCGCCGATCGCGATCTCGAAAGCGCCGTCGCCGAGATCGAAACGAAAGTGCGGGCCAAGGTGGCGATGCCGGAGGGGTACACCGTGCAGTTCGGCGGGCAATTCGAAGCCCAGCGATCCGCGACCCGCCTCATTTCCATCTTGGCCGGGGTGTCGCTCGCGGGCATATTCCTCGTCCTGATGATGCTCTACCCGTCGGTGCGGGTCACCCTGCAAATCCTCAACGCCATCCCGACTGCATTCATCGGAGGGGTTCTGGCGCTGGTGATCACCGATCAAACGCTGACGGTGGCCAGCTTGGTCGGGTTCGTGTCGCTCGGCGGGATCTCCGTCCGCAACGGGATCTTGCTCGTGACGCACTACTTTCACCTGATGAAGGAAGAGGGGCAACCCTTCTCCCGAGAGACGGTGCTGCGGGGCAGCCTCGAACGGCTGGCCCCGGTGCTGATGACCGCCTTGACGGCCGGGATCGGGTTGGTCCCGCTGGTCGTGGGCGGCAAGAAACCGGGACTGGAGATCCTGTATCCGGTCGCCACGGTGATCCTGGGCGGACTGATGACCTCGACGTTCTGCGAGTTCCTCATCCACCCCGGACTGTTCTGGAAGTTCTCCGGCAAGGACGCCGAGAAGCTGGTCCGCAGCAAAGGTTCCGACTCGGAACTGCTGCGGGCCGCGCAATGACGGTACGGATGCCCAACCTGTTTCCCCACTCGGAAGGACGGATGCGATGAAGTGCGCGAAGTTGTTGTGCCTCGGAATCTTGGTGGCGGCGCTGGCCGCGAGCGGCTGCGAAACCAAAACGGACCCGACCAAAACCGCCGCCACAAAGGCGGGCGGCGAAAGCGAACACAGCCACGGCAACGGTCCCACCGGCGGCGTCACGTTCGCCGTCGGCGGCGAACACGTGGAGTTGCGCGTGAACCACGACGACAAGACGATCGCGATCTGCTTCCTCCAGGAGGTCAAGGGCAAGAAAGAGAAGGAGTGGCCCCCGCTCCCCGTGGCCGCCACGGAGTTCACCCTGACGACGAAAGAGACGATGGTGAAAGAAGGGAAGGACAAAGGCAAAGTGGTGCCGCCGATGACGATCAAGTTGACGCCGACGGACGCGAAGGACGGCAAGGCATCGACGTTCTCCGGCACCGATGCGGGGATCGGCAATGTCGCGGACTTCGCGGGAATCGTCCTCGGTGAACTCGCCGGTAAGCCCGCTAAAGGGGAGTTCAAGGAGTGATCTCCGATCCTCGGAGAGTCGATCCGACCGGCACCGCAATCGGTGCCGGTTCATTGAAATCGAAGGTGAGCAACCATGGCGGACGAGCGACGAATCCGAGTCCGTGGCGTCGTGTACGCGATTGCCGCCGCCGGCCTGTTCGGCGCCAGCACACCGTTTGCGAAATGGCTCGTGGGGCATGTCGACCCCGTGCTACTCGCGGGGCTTTTGTACTTGGGCTCGGGGAGCGGTTTACTCGCGTGGTACGTGAGCCGCTCGTTGCGGACTAAGAACTCACAAGCGGAAGCGCCCTTGATCCGCGCCGACGTCCCTTGGCTCGGCGGATCCATCCTCTTCGGCGGCGTCATCGCACCCGTGTTGCTGATGACGGGGTTGTCTTCGACGCCGGGGACAACGGCCTCGTTGCTGCTCAACTTGGAAGGGGTCCTGACGGCCCTCCTCGCGTGGTTCGTCTTCCGCGAAAACTTCGACCGGAGGATCGCGCTCGGCATGGCCGCCATCGCCTGCGGCGGTGTGTTGCTGTCTTGGGAAGGGCGGCCAGAGACGGGTTTGCCCTGGGGCGGGTTCGCCATCGTCGGGGCGTGCTTGGCGTGGGGAATCGACAACAACCTGACCCGCAAAGTCTCCGCGGGCGACCCGGTTCAGATCGCCGCGATCAAGGGACTGGTGGCTGGCACCGTCAACCTCGGCATCGCCTTCGGCCGCGGTGCCGAGTGGCCCGGTGCCGGAATTGCTTTGGCGTGTGGCGCATTGGGCCTGCTCGGTTACGGGATCAGCTTGACCTTTTTCGTGCTCGCTCTGCGATCGCTCGGCACGGCCCGGACCGGGGCTTATTTCTCCGTCGCCCCGTTCGTCGGCGCCGTCATCTCGATTCCGCTGCTGTGGGAAACGCCGACGCTCGGGTTCTTTGCGGCCGCGGCACTCATGGCTTTGGGGGTTTGGTTGCATTTGACCGAACGGCACGAACACGAGCACGCTCACGAGCCGCTGCGACACGACCACCTGCACGTCCACGACGAACACCACCGACACGAGCACACACCGGACGATCCACCGGGGGAGCCGCACAGCCATCCGCACCGGCACGAAGCCCCGCGTCACTCGCACGCTCACTACCCCGATATCCACCACCGACACGATCACTAGCAGGGTGTCGAAAAGCTCTACGCGGTCGAACGGTTCTTTCGGCGTCTTTTGCGATTCGGGGCTACGTTCGACTACCCGAGAACGCGCTGAGCGATGATCAGCAGGACGATCAACACGCTCAGATCGGGCGCGTGGTAGGCGAAGCCCCGGATCCCGAGCGCCATGCTGTAGCAGACGAACATCGTGGGTGGTCTCTCCAATGGGAGAGGCCCGGTGGTGCAGCGGGCCTGAAGGGAAACCTTTGTCAATAGTCGTCCGGCAGGAGCACTGTTGTTGTGGACCGGTCGGCTTCGGTGAGCACCCAAAAGGTGGTCCCGATCGCCGACTGGTAGACCGACAGCAACCGCTCCGCGGATCGCAAGGCGTCGTCGTTGGCGGCCCGGTCGTCGGGTGCCGTGTCGCCCCAGTCCCCAACCGCGTGCCGGCGGAGCGCGGCGGCGATGTCGGGTTGCGACACCGCGCCGAGCGCCGCGGGCGTGGTCACGATTTGGCCGAGGGGCACCTTCACCGAATTCGAAGGGGTCATGCGGTTCCTCCGGGTCACTTCTCGGAAACGGCCGGATTCTCGTAGATCCAGACCATCGCCTGGTCGGCGACTTTGCCCACGAGCGGCAGATCCTCGCGGCCGAAGCTCGACGAGTCCTTCCACTTGTCGGCCTTGTCCTTGTAGAGCCGGCTGATCTGCACGTTGTAGCGGGGGCCGTTCTCCGTCTCGTTGAGCCAAACGGCGGCGCGGATGCGGCCGAGGCGGATCTCGTGGACGGGTTTCGCCTTGTCCGCTTGCCCCT
>JAYTBD010000601.1:0-3684 GCA_043737155.1 Fimbriiglobus sp.
AAGACGGGCGATCCGACGATACCGCCGGTGGAACCCGAGCCGGAAACGGTGATCGAAGCCCGTGTGCCCGCGCACCGGGGCGATGGGGTGTTAACGGCGTCGAGCTGATTCTTTCCGGCAAAACTCCGACCCCTCCCGGGGCCGGCTCGCCTTGCCTATACACTTTCCCCATGGACACCCTCTTCCGTTCCGACGTGCCCGGATATCCCCGCCGCGAAGGCAAGGTCCGCGATGTCTACGACCTCGGCGACCGCCTCGCCATCGTCGCCACCGACCGCATCAGCGCCTTCGACTGGGTGATGCCGACGCCGATCCCCGGCAAAGGGAAGCTGCTCACGGCATTGTCGAAGTTCTGGTTCCATTGGTTGAAGGTGCCGAATCACTGGATCACGGACGACGTGACGACGCTACCCGAGGCATTCCACGAGTTCGCCGGCAGAACGATGATCGTCCGAAAGACGGCGGTGGTGCCCTTCGAGTGCGTGGCGCGCGGCTACCTCGCCGGCTCGGGTTGGGCCGAGTACCAACGCGGCGGCACCGTCTGCGGGATCCCGTTACCCGCCGGACTGCGGAAGTGCGAGCGGTTGCCGGAAGCGATCTTCACCCCCGCGACCAAAGCCGAGAGCGGCCACGATGAGAACGTGCCGTTCGAAGTCATGGCGGCGAGCGTCGGGCAAAAACTCGCCGAGGAACTGCGGAGCCGCACGCTCGACATTTACCGCCGCGCCGCCGAGTACGCCGAAGGCCGCGGGCTGATCCTCGCCGATACGAAGTTCGAATGGGGCACACTGCCGAACGGGGATGTGATTCTCATCGACGAAGTGCTGACACCCGACAGCTCTCGCTTCTGGCCCGCGAGCACCTACCGCCCCGGGAGTTCGCCGCCGTCGTTCGACAAACAATTTCTGCGCGACTGGCTGGAAACGACCGATTGGGATAAAGCCAGCCCCCCGCCGGCGCTACCGGCGGATGTGGTGGAGCAGACCGCGGCGAAGTACGCCCAAGCGCTGAAGATGCTGACGGAGTGATGAAATGGTGAACTCTCACCATTCTCCCTTCCCATCCGTTATGATGGTGGCTCCTCGCCGACGGGCCGGTTATGCGACGCGGATTCACCCTCATCGAATTGCTCGTCGTCATCGCCATCATCGCGGTGCTCATCGGCCTGCTGTTGCCCGCGGTGCAGCGTGTGCGGGGGGCGGCGCGACGGATCCAAGATCAAAACAACATGCACCAGATCGGCCTCGCGGTGCACAATTACGCCAGCACCAACGCCGAGACGTACCCGCCGGCGTTCACCTTCGAAGGCAGCAAGGAACTCTACTGGTTCGGCACTTACGACACCGCGACGAACACCGCCGACCTGACCAAGGGCCATCTGATGCCCTACCTCGAAAGCAACCCGCAGGCCCTGCAAGCGCCCGCCAAAGTGCCCGGCCCGGTGAAGCTCCTCTACGACGGCGCCAGCGGCGGCTACGGCTTCAACCGCAACTTGCACCGCATGAACGGCACCGTCTGGCAGCCCATCAAAATCAACCACATCCGCAGCACGAGCCAGACCATCGCCTTCACCAACGCCGTCGATGTCGAGTGGTCGGGGCCGAAGCCGGAGATGGTGGAATCGATCTACGCCTATCCGCCGAGCCATCGGATCCCGAGCACGCGCTACCGCTGGATCGGCGCCACCGCCAATGTCCTGTTCGTCGACGGCCACGTCGAGAATCGCACCGACCGCTCGCGGAGCGCGCTGAAGCCGGGCCTGCCCGCCGGGGCGCTCAGCTTCTTGGACAAGGAAAACATCTTCGACGTGGGCACGACGGACGAACTCTGGGTGATCGAGTAATCTGAGATCGACCGCCCCCGAGGTTCGCCATGCCCGCGTTCACGATCGCCCTCAAGGACCTCCGCCTGCTCCTGCGCGATCCGCGCTCCGCCGTCATTCTGCTGCTCATGCCGCTGGTGTTGATCCTCGTGCTCGGCCTCTCGCTCGGCGACGCCTTCGGCCGCAAGCCGGACGACCAACTGCAAATCTCCGTCGTCGTCGAAGATACCGGGCTTCCCACTAAGATCGTGAGCCGCGAACCGGTCAAGGAGAAACCGGCCGGGGCACTGCTCGGGTCCGTCTCCTTCGGCGCACCCATGACGCGGACTCACCCGCCGACGAAGCGCTGGGTCGATGTGCTGCTCGACGACCTCAAGGACACCGGCAACATCCGCATCGAAATCATCCCGAGTCGCGCGGAAGCCGAGCAACTCGTGAAGCGCGGCAAGCGCTCCGCCGTCATCGTTTTCGAACCGCAATTCAGCGACCGCGTCGACCGCTGCAGCTTCGTCGGCGCCGAATTCAAACCCGACCCCATCAATCCGCTCGACCGCTACGGCGTCGTCACGGAGCGCGTCGGCGTCACCGTGATCGAGAATCCGTACCAGCCCATCGGCGGCTCGGTCGTGAAGCAGGTCACGCAGGTCAGCCTCATGCGCGTGATCGTGCCGTGGATGATCGGCGGCGCCTTCGACCTCATCGGCAAACCGCAGTTCATGAAGAAGATGGAAGCCTACATCCCCGGCTTCGCATTCCTCCCCGCCGAGATGCGCGCGAGCGTCGGCCTCGGCATCCGCAAGGGCATCGGCGCCTTCTTCGGCAACTACGACTTCACCGCCCTGACGTGGTACGGCCTGACCAAGGACTCCCCGCCCGAATTGAAAGCGGGCAACGCCGCCGAGTACTCCCCGCCGCCGACCGGCCTCGGCCGCGGCGCGAAGAAGTACCAAATCTTGGTGCCGAGCTACACGGTCACGTTCGCGTTCTTCCTCGTGCTCACCGTCGGCTGGCTCTTCGTCGCCGAGCGCCGCCACGGCACGATGGTGCGCCTCCGCGCCGCGCCGATCACGCGCGGGCAGATCCTGCTCGGCAAGTTGCTGCCGTGCTTCGCGGTGTCGGCGCTGCAGGGCTTCGCGCTGCTGCTCTTCGGCAAGCTCCTCTTCGGGATGAGCTTCGGCGCCGAGCCGTGGCTGATCGTCCCCATCGTGCTGAGCACTTCGTTCGCGGCGGTCGGCTTGGCGATGTTCGTCGCCGGCTTGGCGCGCACCGAAACCCAAGTCGCCGTCTACGGCACGCTGCTGGTGTTGGTGCTGGCCGGCTTGAGCGGATCGATGATGCCGCGCGAGTTGATGCCCGAGTGGATGCGGAGCCTGAGTTACATCACGCCGCACGCGTGGGCGCTCGACGCCTATCAGCAATTGCTCCACCCCGACAGCCCGGCCGTGGACTTCGCGACGGTGGGGATGTCGTGCGCGGTCCTCTGCGGCTTCGGACTGGGCTTCAGCCTGTTGGCGTGGTGGTGGATGAACTTGGAATAGTCTGCCCGGCGAGAACGCCCACACCCTCGCGTAGACTGGCACTGTGCTTTTGAAGATGGCCACTTCGCAACGGGATTGATGTTCATGACCCAACCGCCCGGATCGATTGAGCACGGCGTCGTTTCTCCGGCCGGAGATACGACATTGGTAGAATATCGTAGAGCGTTGGCACGGACGCAGCCGGATTGGAAAGTTGTGCCTTGGCCTTGGGAGGACGCAACGTGACCGATTATGATTCTTTCGACGGGAGCCATGAACGCGCGTATTCTGTCGCGTTGATGCGGTTGAATGAGCTGATCGAAGCCGGGCGAGACGAGGATGCCG
>JAYTBD010000602.1:0-3680 GCA_043737155.1 Fimbriiglobus sp.
GCCCTCGGGGTGTTCGAGTCGCTGGCGCAATCGAAGACGCCGTACATGGCGGCGCAGGCCGACATCCGCGTCGTCAATGCCACGCTGCTGCTGAAGCGCTACGACGACATGCCGAAGCTGTGCAACGCCACCGCCGAGCGCTACAAGAACAAGCCCGAAGAGCTGATCGTGCTCGGGATGCTCTACGCGTCCTACCTCCGGGCCGAGCGGCCGGAACTGGCGGGGCGCACCCTCGCCCGGATGGATGACACCTTCGGCAGCATGCCCGCAGCCGCGTTCACCGGCGGCATGGAAGAGTTCACGAAGGCGTATTGGCAGAAGTGGTTCGACCAAGTCAAGCGGCGCTGACACGTTGCTTTCCGAGGCGCCGCGTCCGACAATGCAGGGCGTGGTGCCCCCGGCTCCGAGATCCCCCATGTCCGCCGTCAACCCCGCCCTCGACAGCGCCGTGCACAACCTGCAGAAGGATACGCACGACGACGCGGCGTGGGTGAAGCTGGTGAAGCGCTACGAAGGGCGGATCACGGCGTGGTGCCTGAAGCAAGGCCTGCAACTCGCCGACGCCGAAAACGTCTCGCAGGAAGTGCTCTACCGACTGACGCGCAAGATCCACATGTACGACCCCAATAAAGGGCCGTTCCCCACGTGGCTGCGGCGCGTCACGATCCACGTTTGTTCCACGTACCGCCGCAAGCAGTCCAAGGCCCCGACGGGCAGCGGCGACACCGAACAGATGATGCGGCTGCAAGAAGTGCAGGACGACACCGCCGGTTTCTGGGATGGCATCGATGCCGCCGGCGACCGCGAGCTATTGCAATCCGCGCTCCTGCTCGCGCAGGCGAAGGTCAGCAAAGAAGCGTGGATTATCTTCCGCATGGCGGCCCTCGAGAAAGTCGCGGGGCCCGACATCGCCAACCAACTCGGCATCAGCGCCCAGAGCGTCTATAGCACCCGTCACCGCGTCCTCGGCGTCGTGAAAGAAGTGCTGGCCCAATTGCAGAAAGAATGAGACACTTCGCATCTTCAGCGCGAAGAGCTGAGGGGCGCTCCGTCGCGGTCTTGCAGATACCTGATCACCGAATGCCGTCCCATTTCACAAGGTTTCGAACAAACAGTTGTCAGCGATCAGATCTCAGCAATCAGCCAAAATAACTGCCCAATACCGACAGCTATCGGTGTAGGATCCCCGCACTTCGTCGGGCCGGAGAATAACGAATGACGCGGAACCGTCCATCGTCTATAACTTCTGTCTCCCCGGATCGCGTTTTTTCCCGTTCTCATTTCCCCGAGGTGTTCCCATGCGTGTTTTGCTGTCCGCCGTGTGCATGCTGGCGTTCGCCGGCTTCGGCTATGCCGACGACAAAAAAGAAGAGAAGAAAGAACTGACGCTCAAAGAGAAGATCGCCGAGGTGACCAAGGAACTCCAAGCGACGACCAAAGACGTCAACGCGAAGTACAACGAAGCGAAGACACCCGAAGAGAAGCAAGCGGTCATCGCGACTTACAACGCCGAGAGGACCAAGGCCGGCGCGAAGTTACTCGATCTGGCCAAAGCGAACGCCAAGGACGAAGCCGCGTTCGACGCCGTCCTGGCCGCGAACGGCATGGGCTCGAAAGACGCGGGCGAATACCTCGTCGCCACGTTCGCCGACGACGCCCGGATCGTGAAAGTGATCCCGCAACTCGGCTCGGGTGACAACGGCGCCAAAACCCTCGAGTTGCTCGCGTCCAAGTCGAAGAGCAAAGATGTCCGCGGCGCGGCCAAGTTCGCCGCCGTATCGTCCGAAATCGAGAGCGTCGATTACCCGCGCAGCGGCAAACAAATCCCGGAGAAGGAAGCCGCCGCCAAATTCGCCGCCGCGTCCGCGAAGCTCGCGGGTTTGGTGAAGGAATACGGCGACATCAAAACGGCCGGCCGCGCCGCCGCCCCGCCGACGATCGCCGAAGCCGCCAAGAAGCTCAAGTTTTTCATCGAGAATTTGACCGTCGGAAAAGTGGCTCCGGACGCCGAAGGCGAACTGCTGGAGGAAGGCAAGAAAGCCAAGCTCAGCGATTACCGCGGCAACGTGGTCGTGCTCGACATTTGGGCCACGTGGTGCGGGCCGTGCATCGCGATGATCCCGCACGAACGGGACATGGTGAAGAAGCTCGAAGGCAAGAAGTTCAAACTCGTCAGCGTGAGCGCCGATGACAAGAAAGAGACGCTCACCAAGTTCCTCGACAAATCGAAGGACACCAAAAATGACATGCCTTGGACGCACTGGTGGAACGGCGCCAAGGGCGGGCTGGTCGAAGAGTACCAAGTGCGCTTCTACCCCACCGTGTACATCCTCGACGGCAAGGGCGTGATCCGCGGCAAGCACCTGCGCGGCGACGACCTCGAACACTTGGTCGAGAAGTTGCTCGCCGAAGCCAGCCCGAAGTAGTGGTCGGTGACCAGTGGTCAGTGGTCGGATCAGAATCGGTGTCCTTACTGACCACTGGTCACTACCTACCGGCCCATCAACCGCAGCAGCGTCTCCGCGGCGACCCGGGCGAATTCCGGGTCGTTGATGTGCAGATCCAACTCGATCAATTCCACCCCGGCGACCCAGTTACGCAGGCTCTGAAACAGAGCCGCGTCCGCTTCCGGCCACCAGAACGGCCCGCCTTCGATATCGAGCGCCGAGACGCCGCGGAGCGGGAGCAGGATCGCCGTCGGCCCCTTGGCGGCGCAGGCTTTCTGCGCGATCTCCAATCCTAGCCGGTCGTTCTCCTCCGGTGTAGTCCGCATCAGTGTGACCGTCGAGTTGAGCTCGTGGAAGCGCCGCCCTGCGAACCGTGTGGGGACGCCGGCCCGAGGCCCGAAGTTTACCGTGTCGAGTGCGCCGCCCCCGATGACTTGCGGCAATCCTTTCAGCGCCGCCGCGGTCAGGCGATCCGGACCCGCTCCCATCACGCCGCCCACGAGTTCGTCCGCGAGTTCCGCCGTGGTCAAATCGAGTACGCCGTCGAAATGATCCTCCGCGATCAACCCTTCCATCGTCCGCCCGCCGGTTCCCGTGGCGTGGAAGGTGATCACTTCGCAACCCGCCGCTTCCAAATGAGCTTGCGCCGCTCGGACGCAAGCCTCCGTCGGACCGGACATCGTCGCGGCGATCGCAGTCTTTCGGATTTTGGATTTTGGATTTCGGATTTCGCCCATGCCCGACTCCGGCTGCGCGTGAATTCTCGTGCTATGGTAGCGGCAACCGGATCCCCGGCACACGTGGAACTCGATGCGCCACTACCTGCTGAAACTGCTCAAGAACGGCGTGCCGACCGCGGTGGCACTCGCCGTCGTGGGTTATTTCTTCGCCCAGCTCGCCGCGATGTGGTACGCCTCGGAATCGGGCGGCCGCGTCACCGTCGGCGCCGACGAAATGTCCGATACTCTGGAATGGCACCTGCCGCTGACCATGGCCGCGTGGGGCTTCGGTTTGGTGGCGCTCTTCGAAGGGGTGCTTTCCCTGTGGCGGACACCCGTCGCGGAGCCGGTGGCTTTGACCATCCCCGTCGTCGATGAGACGGAACAACTGCTGTTGAAGTTGCTGGAAGAAGCCGAAGCGGCCGAGGCCGTCCGGCAGAGCAAGATCGCATTGGCGCAGACGCCGATGCCCGGGGAGAGACCCGCGGGCGATTCGGTAGGTCACGCTCTGCGT
>JAYTBD010000603.1:0-3678 GCA_043737155.1 Fimbriiglobus sp.
TTCTCGCGCTTTCCGAGGCTTGCCTCACCATCGACCAGACCGAATACGGTATCGGTCAATTGGACAAATTGCTCGGGATCTTGCAGCACATCGTCGATAGGGCCAAGCCGTAACCCGGAGAACGGCGATCCGGTCGGAGCAACTGGCGTTCGCGGTGCACCCGGGGAGGGGAAGACACGGGGTGATAGAATAGCCGCTGGGGAACCCGAGGAGACCCGGACATGGCGTTCAGCGATTTTCAGTATCCGGATGTACTCACGAAGTTCAATCTCACCGAAACGACCGCGGATTTGTTCGGCCGCGCAGCCCCCGTCCTCCTGTCGGAAGCACTGCTCTCCTTGCTGCCGAAGTACCTGACTTTGGCCATCTTCATCGACACCGAGAAAGCTCGGTCGGAACTCTTGGTCGCACCGTTGCTGAGCGAAATTTGGAGTCGGATGGACGGGCGGATCAACCTCTTTTCCGGGATCGACTTCCAAGCCGATCCGGAGGCGAAGTTGACGGGCTACGTCGATTTCTTGTTCGGCCTCGGGCCGCAACTCCCGCGGTTGACCGCCCCGGTCGCCGTGGTATTCGAAGCCAAGCGCGACCGCATCGCCGACGGGTTCGGCCAGTGCATCGCCGCCATGCTCGGCGCCCAGCGCTACGACGAACGGGCCGAGAAGCCGCAGCCCGTCATCTACGGCGCCGTGACGACCGGGGTGAACTGGCGGTTCCTGACGCTGACACAATCCGTCATCACGTTCGACCAAACGGAGTACGGGATTAGTCAACCCGATAAACTGCTCGGTATCTTGCAGCACATCGTCGAAACGGCCAAGCCGTAACTCCTTGCGCAAACGGAATGCGTGGTCGGTTTCGGATCGCTCGGTCGTCAGTTCAGCGAGAGGCCTCGCCGTAAGTCCTAAGCGGGCTTGGTCAGTTAAGTCCGGGGGCGTCAGTTAAGCGAAATGCGTCTCTGTTCACGCGAGGGTGTGGGTGAAGTGGCTTAACTCGTTTCGCCATCACCCGCCGCTGCGCTTCGCTTGGTAGCCGAGGCCCGACAGGTACTCCAAGATCTTGTCGCGGTGGTCGCCTTGGATCTCGATGCGGCCGTCCTTCGCGGTGCCGCCGGTACCGCAGAGGTTTTTGAGCTTCGTCGCCAGTTCCTTCAACTCCGCTTCACCGAGCGTCAGGTCGAAGATCGTCGTCACCCCTTTGCCGCGTCGACCCGCCGTCTCGCGACCGACCTTGGCGGGGCCGAGTTTCTTCGGTTTGGGTTCGCGCTCCGGTTTCGGTTCCGGGGTCGGGCCACCGCCTCCGAGCAGCCGTGCGATCAAACTGTTCACCATGCTCTCGATGGCGACGAAATCCTTGGCGTTCCAAAATTCGACGCGGTCATCCGGTGCTGGGAACCGTGTGCGGAAGGCGGACTCGTCGAAGCCGACGACCTTGGTCGCCGATTCGAGTTCGCCATCGGCGAGCGCCTGCGGTTTGCGCGCCGTCGCCAGCAAATCGCGGACGTTGGCACGATTCAGAAAGTCGAGCGCGTCCTTCGGCATCGGCCCGGTACCGGGCGTGAGGCCGCGCGAAATGGCCCGCCACGAGAGGTTCAGCTTCGACGCGGCGGCGTTGAACAGAATCTCCGCGACCCGGCCGCGCCGGAGGTTCGACACGCCCACGAACAACACGGTGGACGCAGTTGACATGGGTTCACCCGTGCCCGTTCAATTCGGTGCCCCGCGCCAACCGCACGGCTTGGGTGTACTGCCACGCCAATCCGCGCAGGTACTCGTAATCCTCGCGCGCGACCGCCTTCGGATCGACCATCTGGGAACCGACTCCCAAGCAACACGCCCCGGCCCGGAGGAACTCGCCCGCGGTGTTCAGATCGACGCCGCCCGTCGGCATCAGCCGGATCTGCGGCAGCGGCCCGCGCATCGCTTTGAAGAAACCCGCCCCGAGCACATCGGCCGGGAAGACTTTGACGATGTCGGCCCCCGCTTCCCACGCCGCGAGGATTTCCGTCGGGGTGAACGCGCCGGGAAAGACGAGTTTGTCGTAGCGCTTGCACATGCGGATCACGTCGAAATTCAACGTCGGCGAGACGATGAACTCCGCCCCGGCGAGCAGCGCCGCCCGCGCCGACTCGGGGTCGAGCACCGTCCCCGCCCCGAGCAGCACGCGGTCGCCCAACTTCGCCTTGGCCGCCTTCAGCACGTCGAGCGCGCCGGGCACGGTCAAGGTGATCTCGGCGACGGCGACGCCCCCCTCGGCGAGCGCCGCAATGACATCGACGAGGTGCGCGGCTTCGGGCGCGCGGACCACCGCGACGAGGCCGCCGGTGAGAACGCGCTGGAGATCGGTTTCTCGGCTCATGCACCGATTATGCCCGACCGGCTCTCGCAAGACTACTCCGAGGACGGTAGATTGACGGAAATGCAATTCCCTGCGAGGCCGATTGGATGATCCACGTGATTGCCACCATCTCCGTGGTCCCCGGCAAACGGGCCGAGTTTCTCGAGCAATTCAACTGGGTCGTCCCGCTGGTGCGGGCCGAGGAGGGTTGCATCGAGTACGGCCCGGCCGTCGATCTGTCGACGGGTCTCGGCGTTCAAGTGCCCGTTCGTCCGGACACGGTCATCGTCATGGAGAAATGGGAGAGCTTGGACGCGCTGAAGGCGCATTCCGCGGCCCCGCACATGTCGGAGTACCGCATCCGCGTCAAGGACTTGACGACCGGCATGAGCCTGCAAGTGCTGGAGCCGGCGTGATTTGGCCGGGAACTGCGGAGTTGATATGACGAGTTCGACTCGGGGTATGGGACAATTCTTCCCATTCGACGACTTCGACTCAAGGAATACCGATGGCTAGTTTCAAGAAAGTCGAGGAAGCCCTCGCCGACGCAGCCGGATCCATGAAGTCGTTCCGGAGCAATTGGCCTGGCGACTTCCATCGCGGTGTTTGGACCAAGCCACAGGCAACGCAAATCGACATTTTGTCGGCCGCGCTCGATCGATTGATCGATGCGGTCAAGGAACTCTCGGAGTTGAATCGAGGCACTCGCCCGTGAAACTCCGGCTCGCTTCCGATGCCATCGTCGAATAGGTCCGATTCACTTCACCGTCTCGATGCGCGTTCCGGTCAATAGGCCGTCGCCGCCGAATTCCTTGGGGTAGGCGACCGTCCCGGCGATCTCGAGCCACTTGCCGACGTAGCGGTCGAGCTCGATCCCGTCCGCGATGAGATAGAGCCGCACTTCGCCCTTCGACCCCGTCAGCGCGTAGACCTTGCGGTTCTGATATTCGAAGCGAACCGTCCGCAGAATGCCATCGCCGATGAGGCTTTTGCCGTCTTGCTTGACACCGACGACGGGCGTCGTTTTCGATTCGTCCGGGCGCAAGGTACCGCTCGTCGATTTCGTCCGGCCTTGCTCGCGCACCGTGTGGACGCGCTCGTAACACAGGTTCGCCAGCTTCACGTCCCCGGCTTTGTTCGACGCCGTCGCCAATTGAAGGTAAAGCTCCTCGGCCCGCGCGTACTGGCCGTCGGCGCCGGCGCGCTCGGCGTCGCGCCAAAGTTGGTTGTTCGGC
This sequence comes from Fimbriiglobus sp., assembly GCA_043737155.1. Taxonomy (GTDB): domain Bacteria; phylum Planctomycetota; class Planctomycetia; order Gemmatales; family Gemmataceae; genus JALHQU01. The sequence goes on from JAYTBD010000603.1 coordinate 3,573, forward strand.
CAATCGCCCGTGACTTCTGGCGTCGAGCGCGGCGGCACGGGGCTGGGCAGCGCGGCCGCGGGTGTGCCCTCGGGGGCGCTCGGCTTCACGACGGTCTCGCCCTTCA
>JAYTBD010000604.1:0-3678 GCA_043737155.1 Fimbriiglobus sp.
GCGTGAGCGTGCCGTGGTTTCCAAAGTAGAACACGGCACGCTCACGCCGTGCCGCTCGCCACACACGCATTCTCAACTCATCGTCAGCACTTTCAAAAACTCGGCGTTCGTCTTGTGCTTGCTCAAGTGCTTGCGGAGCAACTCCACGGCTTCCACGGGGTGCATGTCCGAGAGCACCTTGTGCAGGATGTGGATCATCCGCAATTCTTCGTCGGTGCGGAGCAGTTCTTCTTTGCGCGTGCCGGACTCGTTGACGTTGATGGCCGGGTAAACGCGCCGCTCGACCAACCGCCGATCCAAATGAACTTCCATGTTGCCGGTGCCTTTGAACTCCTCGAAGATCACGTCGTCGAGCTTGCTGCCGGTCTCCACGAGGGCCGTGGCGATGATCGTCAGCGAACCGCCTTCGACGAGGTTGCGGGCGGCGCCGAAGAAGCGCTTCGGAATCTGCAACGCCGTCGCGTCCAAGCCGCCGGAGAGGAGCTTGCCGTTGCCGGGGAGTTCGTTGTTGTAGGCCCGGGCCAACCGGGTAATGCTGTCGAGCAGGATCACCACATCGACGCCGTACTCCACGAGTCGCTTCGCTTTCTCGAGCACCATCTCGGTCACTTGGACGTGCCGTTCGCTCGGTTCGTCGAAGGTCGAACTCACGACCTCGACCTTCGGCCCCTTCACCGATCGGGTCATTTCCGTCACTTCTTCGGGCCGCTCGTCGATGAGCAGCACGATGACGTAGCACTCCGGGTGGTTGCGGATGATCGAGTTCGCCATCTGCTGGAGCAGGATCGTCTTGCCCGTCCGCGGCGGGGCGACGATCAGCCCGCGCTGCCCTTTGCCGATCGGCGTGATGAGATCGAGGATGCGCATGCTCATATCGGCGGGGTCGCTTTCGAGCTTCAGCCGCTTGTCCGGATGCAGCGCCGTGAGGTCTTGGAAGAGCGCCTTCTGGTGAAGCACTTCGGGATCGTGCAAATTGATCGCTTCCACGCGCAGCAAAGCGAAATAGCGCTCATTCTCCTTCGGAGGCCGAATCTGCCCGGCGACGACCGACCCCGTGCGCAGGCCGAAGCGACGGATCTGGCTCGGCGAGATGTAGATGTCGTCCGGGCAAGGCAGGTAGTTGTAATCGGGGCTGCGGAGGAAACCGAAGCCGTCGGGGAGGACTTCGAGGGTGCCCTCGCCGAACATCAGGCCGTTCTGCTTCACGCGCTCCTTGAGGATGCGGAAGATCAGGTCCTGCTTTTTGAGGCCGATCCATTCGTCGCGCGGGATGCTGTCCTCGCTGGCCCCGGCTTGCAACTGGGCGAGGGTCATCTGTTGCAACTGGGTGATGTACGTGTTGCCGCGCTTGATCTCCTCGTAGCGCGAGTTGGTTTCGGCGTCGAAGCCGCGCTCGTTGGGGTCGATTACACGGGGGACAGTGATCGCCGGCGCAGGCTCTTCGATCGCAGGGGGAACCGGCACGGGACTTTCGAGAGGGGTGGGAACCTCGACGGCCTCGTCCGGTTCCTCGGCCTCGGGGCGCGGCTTCGCCTTGACCTTCGAGGGTTTGCGGGCGGGTTTCGGATCCGTCGCGTCGTCAGCCATCGTTCCATTCCTTTTCGTCGATCCAGCCCCACTCCTGCAGCAATCGATCCGCACTAGCCCGCAAGTCGCCCACCGATCCATCATTTCGAATCACCGCATCCGCCCGTGCCTTTTTGACCTCGGCCGGGAGTTGCGCCGCTTCGCGCCGCGCCAGCTCCGCATCGGTCCAACCGCTCCGCAGCTTCACCCGCGTGCGCCGGATGGCTTCGGCCGCGTCCACGTAAACGATCCGGTCGCACTGGTCACCCCAATTCGCCTCCAACAGAGTCGCCGCATCGAGAACGACGAATCGCACGGTCGGATCCCCCGCAGCCGTCGCTATTTCCCGCCGGGCCATGGAACCGATGGCCGGGAAAACGACACTCTCGAGAAACCTCCGATCCGCCGCATCGGCGAAGACGATCCCACCGATAGATTTCCGATTCGGCGTCCCGTTCCCGTGCAGAATCCGAGTTCCCCAACGACCCACCAACTGGTCGACCACCTCCGGCATTGCGAGCGCTTCGTGGCCGAGCCGGTCGCAATTGACCACCCGCCCCCCGCGTTCGGCGAAGGCGACCGCCGCGGTCGATTTGCCCGCGCCGATGGCCCCGATCAGGCCGAGCACGGGGAGTGGGGCGGGGATCATCCGTGAATGCCCTGCGCAGCCAGCAGCGCTTTGAGACGTTCGATTTCGAGGACGAGATCGTCGGCTCTGTGCTTCTGCGTTTGGGTTTCCGCTTCCGCACGCTGAGCGGCTTGCACCGCGCGATGCGCTTCTTCCACCGCGCGGTGCGCTTTTTGCAATTGGCTCAGAGCGTTCGTCTCGGCGATTTCGACTTTCTCCCGTCGGGTCGGGATCTGACGCCCCGTCGTTCGGTCGTACAAGCGCAAGCTTTGGCCTTCGGCCCGCAAGTCGAAGCCGAGATCGCTGCTGAGTGATCCCTCCGCCGCAAAAAGCGAGCGATATCGCTTCCCGTGCAAGCGGAACCCGATCAGTCGCGGTCGCAAGTACAGTTCTTCGGGATCGAAGATGAAGTACTCCTTCACCCCGCGCCGTTCGTAGAGGTGGCGTTTGAATCCGAGGTCGTTCCTCCATGTATTTTCGGACGCCATCTCGAACACGACGGCCGGGACCGCACCGTTCTCTTCCCAACTGAAGAATGAACGACGGGTGTGATTTCCCACACCGGGCACCACCATCACGTCGGGGGCCGTCGTCTTCGTGCGGCCTTTCTTCCAATACCAGAACATGTCGGCCGCGAGGAACACGTCGGGACGGTCGCCGAAGAACTCCTCCAGCAATTTGAATAGAAGATGGATCGCCCCCACATGAATTCCGGTTTCGGCCATCGGTTTCCCATCGCTCGAGGGATAGACGATCATGTCCGGTTCTTCCGAGATCGCGCCCATCTCAAACCTCCTCCCCATCGAGCCAGTTCGGGCCACTCGACACATCGACCTTCAACGGCACCCGCAACGCCATCGCCCCGATCATCTCCCCGCGCACCAACTCCGCCAGCGCCGGCACTTCCCCCGGCGGCGCTTCGAAAACCAGTTCGTCGTGGACGCTCAACAGCATCCTCGCTTCCAGTCTGTCCGCCTTCATCCGGGCATACACCCGCAGCATCGCCAGCTTCATCAGGTCGGCCGCGCTCCCTTGGATCTCCATGTTGATCGCCTCGCGCTCGGCCTGGTTGCGCTGGCGATACGTCGAGCGCGGTCGGATGCTGCCGGGGCCGAACGCCCGCCGGCGACCGAGGATCGTGGCGACGTAGCCGTTCACCCGGCCCTTCGCCAGCAGGTCGTCCTGGTACTGCTGCACGGTCGGATAGCGGGCGAAGTACTCGTCGATGAACGTCGCCGCCTCCCGCTTCGTGATGCCCAGGCGGATGGCCAAACCGACCGCACTCATGCCGTAAAGCACGCCGAAGTTCACCGTCTTGGCCACGCGGCGCTGATCGCCGGTCACCTCGGCTTCCGGCACTTTGAACACCTGCCCCGCCACGATGGTGTGGATGTCGCGGTCCTCGCGGAACGCCGCGATCATCTGCTCGTCGCCGCAGAAGTGGGCGAGGAAGCGCAGTTCGATCTGCGAGTAATCGGCCGCGA
>JAYTBD010000605.1:0-8903 GCA_043737155.1 Fimbriiglobus sp.
ATATCGACCGTGTCGGCGATGGTCTGGCTGCGCTGCACGGCGTCGGCGTAGTCCGGGAAGAGCTTGTACATGTCCTTCGGGCTGCGCACGAAGTACGGGTTGGGCATCTTCTCTTCGGGGTACGCTTTCTTGAGCGGGTTGTGCTCTTTGCGGGTGTTGATGCAGAAGAGCACGTCGTGGGCGATGGCGTCCTCGGCGCACAGGTAGTGGGCGTCCGCGGTGGCCACGAGGGGGATGCCGAGCTTGTCGCCGATCTCGGCGGCGACCGGCGTGCAGAGGTCTTGCAAGCCGATGCCGTTGTTCTGAATTTCGATGAAGAAGTTCTTGCCGAAGAGCTTGTGGAACCACTTGGCGAGCTTGGTCGCCTCGTCGGCGCGGTCCTTCAAGATGTGCTGGTTGAACTCCCCGGCCAAGCAGCCGCTCAGGCAGATCAGCCCTTCCTTGTGGGCTTCCAGCACTTCGCGGTCGATCCGCGGCTTGTAGTAGAAGCCTTCCAAGAACGCGATGCTACTGAGCTTGATGAGGTTGCGGAAGCCGGTCGCGTTCTGTGCGAGCAGGGTCAAATGCGCCGACGATTCGCCGCCTTGCCGACCGGTGCGCTCGCCGCGGTAGCCGGGCGCGACGTACGCTTCGTACCCGATGATCGGGTTGATGCCGCCCTCTTTGCACTTCGTGTAGAACTCGATGGCCCCGTACAAATTGCCGTGGTCGGTGATGGCGCAGGCGTTCATCCCGAGGGCTTTCGTCTGGGCGACGAGAGCGGGGATGCGGTTGAAGCCGTCGAGCAAACTGTAGTGCGTGTGCAGGTGCAAGTGGGCGAACGAGCGGTCGGCCATGAAGCGGTCTCGCGGACGGACTGGGAATGGGTAATTATACGGAGGCGGGCGGAGGAGTGGTCGATCGCAAGCTGTCTTGGATCCCGGAGGGATCGCAGAAATTAGCCGGTGGTCGCAGACCACCGGAACAGAGTTCGATACCCCTCGATCCCGGAGGGATCGCAGACTGCTTCCAAACACCTGTGCGACCCCTCCGGGGTCGGGGCCAATCGTACGCTAATCCGGTGGTCTGCGACCACCGGCTAATCTCTGCGATCCCTCTGGGATCAAAGACCGAAGGGATACAGCGATCTCGTGATCACTTTCGTCACACTTCGCCCGTGCGACCGTACAGGCCCGTCAGGTACGCCATGCGTTCGACGATGCCGCCGGGGAATTGGTCCGCGCGGACGCGCCAGTGCCAGTTGCCGCGGGCGATGCCGGGGACGTTCATGCGGGCATCGCCGCCGAGGCCGAGGACATCTTGCAGGGGCGCCACCGCCAGCAGCGCCACGCTGGCCCACGCCAAACGGATCATCTCCTCGTGCGGTTGGCCGACGGCGTGGCCGAGATAGTCGCTGAGCTTTTGCCGGTCGGTCCAATTCAGCCCGTGATACCAACCGTTGGTCGTGTCGTTATCGTGGGTGCCGGTGTAGACCACCGTGTTCGGTTCGAAATTGTGCGGCCAATACGGATTGGTCGCTTCGCCGAGCATGAACTGCAGCACGCGCATGCCGGGCAGGTTGAAGGCCCCGCGGAGTTCGTGCACGTCCTTCGTGATCAGCCCGAGGTCCTCGGCGATCAACGGCAAGCTGCCGAGCGCTTTGTGAATCGCGTGGAATAAGCGGGCGCGCGGTCCGTCGATCCACACACCATTCAACGCCGTCGTATCCTTTGCGGGCACGTGCCAGGCCGCTGCGAAGCCGCGGAAGTGGTCGAGCCGGATCCAATCGACCTGCGTGAGTTGCCGCTTCAACCGGGCGATCCACCAGGCGTAGCCGTCGCGCTGCATCGCGGCCCAATCGTAGAGCGGGTTGCCCCAGAGCTGCCCGGTCTCCGCGAAGTAATCGGGCGGCACCCCGGCGACCGCCGTCGGCTTACCGGCGGCATCGAGCAGGAAGAGTTCGGGATTCGCCCACACGTCGGCCGAGTCCCCGGCGACGAAGATCGGGGCATCGCCGATGAGTTTGATTCCCTGACCTTGGGCGAAGAGCCTGAGCGAACTCCACTGCCGGTCGAAAAGGAATTGCCCGACGCGGTGGATGCGGATCTCCTCGGCGAGTTCCTTCTCGAGCGCGGCCAGCGCCACCGGCTTGCGCTTGCGAACGTCCTCCGGCCATTCGAGCAAGGCGACGCCGCCGAAGCCGTCGCGGAAGGCCATGAATCGGGCGTAGTCGTCCAGCCAGCCGGCTTCCTGTTTGCAATAGGCATCGAACTCGCGCGCCAAGCCGGCGCCAATCAACCTGGCTGCGGCGGTGCGGACCAAGCCCAATTTGAATGGAGTGACGGCTTCGAAATCGACCCGGTCGTCGCGGAAGGAGCGACCGTCCACATCGCCGTTCGCAATCAACCCATCGCGCAACAATAACTCGGGGGACAGCAGCAGCACATTGCCGGCGAACGCGGAGTACGACTGATACGGCGAATCGCCGAAGCCCGTCGGCCCGAGCGGCAGCACCTGCCACCACTGTTGCTTCATCGCGGCGAGCGTTTCGACCCAGCGGTACGCCGTCGGTCCGAGGTCGCCGATGCCGTACGGCCCCGGCAAACTCGTCGGGTGCAGGAGGATGCCGGAGGAACGCGGTAACGTGGCCGGGGACATGGACCGACTCCTTTCGACCATCACTTGGCCGCGACCTTGCGTTCGGCCCAACGGAGGACTTTCTCGGCGAGCTTGACCAAGTGTTTGCGTTTACGTTCGGTCGTGGTCAGACCCGACTCGGGATACCGACCGAGGGTGGCATATTGGGTGAGCTTGTCGGCGGCGCGCAGGTACTTGGGAACGGAGACACCGGCTCTGTCGAGCAACCGAATTAGCGTGGCGATGTCGTGGGTGAAGGGAAAAGCAATGCCGCCTTGAATGAAAACGGCTTTGAGGGATTTCTCGGCAGCCTGTTGAGCGTCGAAGCAGTTATCCGCCAGGTCGACTCCCTCGAGCACGACCTTCGCCCGGATGAGGTTACTTCGGGCGCGGTAAAGCCATTCCTCGGGATTGTCGTCGGATCGTTGCTCGTTTGCCATAAATCGTTCGGCCCTCACGCAAGGCGGGGTAATAGACGAGGCACCACGAATCGCGGTATCGCTCGATCGTTTCCGGAGTTGCCAAAATCAAATCCACGGCGAAGTCGATTCCGGATAGACTCTTCCGAATCGATTCGTAGACCCTGTCGAATCTGTACTTCCCGCCCTTGATCACCAGCAAATCCAAGTCGCTGTGCTCGGTCATTTCGCCGCGCGCCGCGGAACCGAACAGCACGATCGACTCCGGCTCGCACGCCTCCACCACGCGGCGCACCACCTCGGCCAAGAGCTTGCGGCTCGGCCGTTTCGAAACGCGGGGCTTGGCGGTTTTCGCGACCATGACGCAGTATACCTCACTCCGGCCACGCCGGAGGGCTATGCTATTCTGAGGCTGCAAAGGGAGGAGACGCGCGATGAAGAAATCGACCATCCACGACCGCGGTCGGGGGCCGGAGATCGAAGGCACGCGGATCACCGTCTACGACGTCCTGGATTACTACCTCGACGGGTGGCCGGCGGGCCGCATCGCCAACTGGTTGGCGCAGACCACGCCCGACATCCAAGCGGCCATCGATTACATCGAAGCGCATCGGCCGGAGGTCGACGCGGAGTACCGCAAAATCGTCGAACGCGCCGAGCGGGGCAACCCGCCGGAGGTTCAAGCGATCTTCGAAGAGGGCCGCGAACGGGTAGCGGCAAAGAAAGCGGAAATCCTCCGGCGGGCCCGCGAAGCCAAGCCGAACGGGGCACAGCAGTGAATGGAATCCTCGCGGATATCAACATTGCCGGCCAAGTGCGCCGGCTCGTCGATACCTTTTACTCTTCGGAGGAATGGTCCGACTTTTGGCAATCCTTGGGTATCGTGAGTTTGACCTTCGCCCAGGTCGGATTGGACCAACGGTCTCCGGACGATATTGTGTGGCAAGCCTGTCAAGACAACGGCCTGATACTGATCACCGGGAATCGCAACCACGATGGCCCGACTTCACTCGAAGCGACCATTCGACAGCGTTTGAAGCCGGACAGCCTTCCGGTCGTCACTGTTTCTCGGGCGAAGTCGCTCGGGTTGAACTCGGAGTACACCGCCGCAGTCGGCATCAAACTGCTCGATTATCTGCTCAACATCGAGCGGTATCTTGGCAGCGGTCGAATCTACGTGCCGTGACGGTCGGATCGATAAAACCAACCATCATTCTTCACCCCGGCTGAGGGCCATGATGCCCGCGGTAGTCGCGCCGGGAAGCGCGGCCCCACGCGCCCCTTGTAGCCAACGTTCTACCGCCGGATGCGCCGCTCGCTTCAGGCGCAATTCCTTCAACCAGCCCGCGAGTTCATCCACCTGCGGGGCTGGCAGTTTCTCAATGGATTCTTCGATTTCGGCAATCGTACTCATGACTTCAGTATACCTCACTCTGCCACCACCGGATTCCGCAGGACCCCGATGCCCGCGATCTCCACTTCCACCACGTCGCCCGCTTTCAGCAGCACCGGCGTCGGCTTCCTCGAGATGCCCACGCCCGGCGGCGTCCCGGTGAAGATCAAGTCGCCCGGTTCCAGTGTGTAAACCTGCGTGATGAAGGCCAGCATCGCCGGCACCCCGAAGATGAATTCCTTCGTGCTGCTGTTCTGCATCGTCGCGCCGTTCAACCGCAGTTGAATCTGGAGGCTGTGCGGGTCGATGCCCTCGTCCGGCGTCACGATGACCGGGCCGACCGGCGCGAACGTGTCGAAGTCCTTGCCGATCATCCACTGCTTCTCTTCGCCGCGGAACTGCCAATCGCGGGCGCTGACGTCGTGGCCGACGGTGTACCCGCCGACGTAGTCGAACGCCGACTTGTCATCTTTTACGTGCTTGGCCCGCTTGCCGATGACGATGACCAACTCCGCTTCGTAGTCCACTTTCTGAGCCACCTTCGGCAGCACGATATTGTCGCCGTGGGCGATCAGCGCGTTCGGGTATTTGCCGAAGATCACCGGTTCCGTCGGAATCGCCTTGCCGCCTTCGATGGCGTGATCGCGGTAATTCAAACCGACGCAGAGTATCTTCGACGGGTTGACCACCGGCGGCAGCAGTTTCACCGCGTTCGCGGCGTACTTCACTGCGTTCGGACTTTCCGAGGCTTCCTTCGCGGCCCGTTTCACGGTCTTCGACGCGGCCAACAAGTTCTTCATGCATTCGGGCAGGCCGGGGTCGGTGGCGTGCAGATCGACGTAGAAATCGCCGACTTGGGCCGCGACGCGTTTGCCGTGCGGAGTCAGAATGGTCGCGAGGCGCATGGGGAAGCTTCCGGGGAGGCGGGAATTGGATCATTCAATGAGTTCGACGGCGACCGGGCCAGAGCCGAGTCGGCGCGAACCTCCGGCGCCTGCCGTTCTCTCTGCTGAGAGGGCTCTGCGACTCCACTTGTCGAACGCGCGGCGCGCCCTTATAAATTGCAGTTCGCAGCATTCCCCGGTAGCTCAGCGGTAGAGCAGCCGACTGTTAATCGGCTGGTCGTAGGTTCGAATCCTACCCGGGGAGCTGTTTAGAAGTCCTAGTAGCCGAAGCATTTCAAGCTTACCTCCGAGCGTTTCGGAGCGCGGTCGAGAAACCCGAACTTGCGGTAGTCTACCGCAGAGGGCTTTTTCCCGTGTCCAAATCGCGTTCCCACGTGCCCGCCTACCGGCTGCACAAAGCCAGCGGCCAAGCCATTGTCACCATCCCCAGCCCGTCCGGACATCGACGAGATCGGTATCTCGGAATCTACGGCAGTCCCGAAAGTCATGCGGAGTACGCCCGCATCCTCGCGACGCTCGCGGCCGGGCATTCCGCGATTTCCGTCGCCGACGCCGTCGACATCACCGTGAACGAAATCCTTCTCGCGTTCGTGACGTGGTCGCAGGGCCACTACCTCCACGCGGACGGAACGCCCACTTCGGAGGTGACCGAGGTCGCCCGCTGCTTGAAGCCGGTACGACAACTTTTCGGGACGACCCTCGCGTGCGAATTTGGCCCCAAGAAATTGGCGGTCGTTCGGCAACACATGATCGGCCTCGGCTGGTGCCGGGGTGCCATCAACCAGCACATCGGCCGGATCAAACGGGCGTTCCGGCACGCCGTCGCCGAGGAGTTCCTCCCGTCCTCGGTGTATGAGTCTTTGCGAGCCCTACCCGGGCTTCGCCGGGGGCGAACCGAAGCCCACGACAACGCACCCGTCATGCCCGTTCCGCTCGCGAACTTTGAAGCGGTGCTCCCGTTCCTCAACCCGCATCTCCGGACCATTGCGCTGATCCAGCGTTGGACCGGAATGCGTCCCGGTGAAGTCTGCGCCATGACCTTAGGTCAAATCGATCGCTCGGGCCAACTCTGGATCTACAACCCGACGGCTCACAAAACCGCACACCACGGACGCCAGAGAGTTGTTCCACTGGGGCCAAACGCCCACGCAGCCTTGTCAGACTTCCTCGCGGGCAAAGAAATTGATGACTCCTCTCCGATCTTCAGTCCCGCGATCGAGCGGGAGGAGCGGTACGCTCGAAATCGGGCCAAGCGAAAGAGCAGAGTGCAGCCGTCGCAGAAGTGCAGGAGCAAATCCAACGCCGCCCGATTGCCGGGGGCCCGGTACCACCCATCGGCATATGCGCACGGGATTGCGGTCGCGTGCAAAAAGGCGGGCGTGCCGCACTGGCATCCCCACCAACTCCGCCACATGCGTGCGGCCGAGTTGCGGCAACAGTTCGGATTGGAGTCCGTTCGCGCGGCATTGGGTCACTCCTTCGCTGCGATGACCGACCACTACAGCAAAGCTGCCGACACCGAATTGGCCAGTCGCGTAGCGGCAGTGGCTGGGTGAGTCCGACACTTCCAGTGAGCGATACTTGCCGTCTACAGTTTGAATTGATCTTGATGGACCAAGCCATCGAGAACCCTCCCAAGTGGTGGGGCACACCGTGTCCCACCACTTCAACACTACGTCGCACTCCTCGGATTCATCCGCCCGCCGCCGCGAAGCGTTCGATCAGAAGGTCATTGATTGTGCGGGCGTGAGCGATCGGTAGACCGTTGAGAGCGTGGTCGATTTCGACGTGCCGAGATCCCGGGATTCCGTCTCGGATCGCCCGCCCGGCCGCGGGCGGGGCATGGGATCGTGGATGGCGCTCACGACGAGCGTGGGGAGCCCGGCCAGTTCCCCGAACCGCCCCGTCGCGTCCGCCGCGCGCATCGCTTCAATCGCTCGGCGACGGCGGGCAGCCGATCGGCGAGGTCGTAGGCCACGTCGCTTTGCCGCTTCGGGAAGCCGAATTTCTTTAAGTATGGGTGCACGATCTGTGCGGGGAGCTGGAGCTGCCGTGCCTCGTGGCGAATACCTCCGGGGCGGCGTGGCAGTGGAAGAACGTGAAGCGCAAGACCGACCGCGACGACGCGCTGAAGCTGGCGAAGTTGGCGAGCCTCGGGGAGTGTCGGCATCCGCGATCGGACCCGGCGGCAGGACCATTCGCAACCGGCCGGGGAACACGCCTCGATCACCACGCTGACAACGGGCTGTCGCAGCAGCTCGGCCCGCAGGATCGCCGGGGTCGTCTTGACCGTGCGGAAGGTCGCCTCGCGCGTCTCGGTGTCGAAATGGCACAGAACGCTGTTGAACTTGCCGAGGTCGATGGCCAGAATGGTGTTCGTCATCGCATGCTCCAGTCGGGAAAGGGAATCGGGAACCAACTTCCGAAGGTACTCGAAACCCGGCATGCAGGAACGCCCTTCGCCGCAGTCCCCGGGTTCTGGGGCGGGCCGATCCGCAGAGCCGAGAAAGACGGGAGGCGGAGGATAGCTTGCGGCAACTGCGTGACTTGCGGGAGAGGCTGGCCCGCGATCGTGATGCCAAGCTTCCGGCAGCTCGCCGTGCAGAGCGCTCGACAGGGTTCATCGGCTTGGTGGTCGGGGTCGTGCTCGCCGGAATCGGCTACCGGCGGCTCCCGCTTCCCGCTTAAGGGGAGGAGGCCGGCATGTTCGGGCTGGCTGTGCCGGGGTCGCCACAGGACATGTTCCTCGGTTACTACGGCAGCTTCCTCGCTACCTACCGCGGCATGTAGCCGCAGGCAGCTTTACACGCGAACCGCTACTTGAAAATCACCGCGGGTCGTTCGATGACGTGAAAGCCGTAGACGAACTCCGAACGATTCGCTGCAGCAGTCACCGCCGTGAATCGCAGTTGATTGTTCATCGCTGCAACGTGCGGCGGTGCTGGTGAGCTTGGAGCCGTTCGGCGACACAGAGATCGCATCAACGGGCGATCATCAGAACTAGAACACGATGAGACAGAACATGGGTGCTGCGATAGAAATTGCCGACACCGGTGTGAAAAACCAAATTAGTGTCATCGTCACGACAGTGCAGAACAGAATCGCAAATGAAGTCGTCCGCAGAATTGAAGCGGAGGTTGGCCCCCGAACGATGTCCCAAAATATGTCCACTCTGATGGCCATATTCAGCAATGTGAACGGGGTGTTGAGCGAGTCGAAGCAGGAACCTGCCAAGATCCACGAGAAATACCTCCCGGCCCTGAAGATGGCGATCCTCGAAGAGCGATTGCGCCTGGCAAACCAGATCGACGACCAGCGCCGGAAGGTGAGCAACGCGGACGTGTCTACGATGCTGGAACAGCGGTTACGCGCGTTCGACGCGCTGATGAACAACGATTGGTTCTACAAAACGGAAGCGGCCAAATTTCCGCGCCTGACCGATGTCTTGACGATCGAGTGCGCGGAGGCCGTCATGGGGGGCTCCGCACCAGTTGAGCGTGAGTACGACGAGAAGTTCCACATCCTCCAGGCTCCAAGTCTCTTCGGCCTAGACCTGGATCGCTTCCGCGT
>JAYTBD010000606.1:0-8895 GCA_043737155.1 Fimbriiglobus sp.
CTCTTTGCCCGGCTCCATCGGTGCGACCTTGGGCTTGCTCGGCCGACGCACCGCGGTCACCGCCAAGTCGAACGTCCGCAACTTCGGATCGGCGTCCTCGACCTTCTGCCGGTCGTCGGCTGCGAAGATCTTTTCGAGCGGCGTGTCGCCGGCGAACGTGATCCGGTATGTCACGCTTTCTCTGGTATGGATCATCGGCACGGCGCGGTCGAGTTTGATCGATTGCGCCTCGGCGATGTCGAGCCGCTTGGTCGGGGCGCGCAGGGCGAGTTCCTTAGTCGTGCGCAGCACAATCATCTTGCCGCCGAGCGTCGGCATGTCCGAATCGACGCGCACCGGATCGAAGGTCTCCGGATCGGCATAGAGCGTTGCGGGAGGCAGTTTGAAATCGCCCGCCGGTTCCATTTCGAGCAGGTATTTCAGCCACTTCTTCGGCTTTTGCCCATCGGCGAGCGCCAGTTCGTCCGGCTCTTGCGCCGTGATCTTCATCTTCACGACCCGGTTGATGCGGCCTTCGTAATTCAAGTATTCGATGCTCTCGCCGACCTTCGGCCGCTTGTCTTTGAGCAGGCTCGCTTCTTTGCCGACGCCGAGGACGCCTTCGGGCCAAGGGATCGTTTCCGCATTGGTCACGGCCCCTTCGATCTTCACCGCGAGGCCTTTTTCCGTGGCCGTGCCGGTGAGTGACATCGCCGTGTCTTTGCCCAATCCCTGCCGGGTCTGCGTGACAATGACCTTGCCCGCGAGTGTCTCGATGGTCGCGTTCTCGCCCCAAATTTCGACCGCTTGGCCGAAGCGCGCCACCTGCATGACGAGCCTCTTGGTGCCGTACACCATTTTCATTTTATCGCGGTCGTACTCGCGCACTACCGTGTGCGTGTAGCCGACTTTGAAGCCGCGGCAGTAGGCCACGTCCCACGTTTCGAGCAGGATTTTGCCGTCCTTCACTTCTTCCGGTTGTTGGGCGACGGGCACCGACAGCGGGAATGGAATCGTCGGCTTCGGTTCGATAGACGGGGCCGTCGGCCTCGGCCGGATGATCTCGAGGTGGGGCACGCTCTCGCGCGGCAGTGGCAAACTCACGCTGCCCGTCGTCGCGCTCGGCAAACGGCCGCTCGGGCGGATGACATAGTAGCCGGGCCGCTCCGGATCCGATTGGAGGATCACCTTCGACGATTCCCCGCTCGGCGGCGTCACCGTGGGGGTCGAACCCTTGGGTCGGATGACGATGCTGCCCGGCGGCGGCGATTGCGCCAGCAGGGCGAATCCGGCCGAGGCGAACGCGAGGGCGATGGCGAACCGCATGGAGGCACCTCTGAGTCTCGGGCACCCACGAGGGGCGCCCTACCTACCCCAACTTTATCGACACTCGGCGCCGGATGCTACCAGTCTTAACCGCGGGCCACAGCGGCGGGGCAAACCGTCGCATCGGCCGCATCGGTACGGGACGTGCACCCACAATACCCGGCATAATCGCACAATCCGTGCTACGGTGGAACCATCGGCGCTAGAATACGACGCCCGTGGGAATGCCCGCCGGCCGAATGCCGGGTAAGTTAGCGGAGTCCGCTCCGCAGCTTGTTCGGCACCCCGACAGCAAACTCCCGCCGCCCCCCGGGCGCGGGGATCAGTTTCAGCCGAAGCGAGGATGTTTCGTGAACGCGGATTCTTGGACGGATCACCTGAACCGGAAAACCTACGGCTCCTTCACCCTCACCGACGCGGTCCGGCCGGGGCCGACGCTGCCGATTCGCCCGCGCCAAGGTTACCATCTCCAAGTCTACCGGGACCGCAAGGCCGGCTTGAAGCTGCCGATGATTTCCGCGGCCGTGTCCGCCGAGAACCTCATCGATTGTTTCGTCGCCCTGCTCGAACCACTCGGCGATACGGTGCACGTCGTCCTCGAAACGAGCCACGGCCGCGACGCCGATGACCACATGGATTACCGCAGAACACACATCGACCTGCCGGTGTTGGCGAGCCACTTCTGCGATTTCGAAGATTTGCTGATGAACGACGGTTGTACCGGTGTGGCCGTGCTCAGCGCCACGGGGCCGATGGAAGTTCAATTCGACGAGCACAAACTCATCCACATCTACGCCGCCAAGATCAACCCGTTCCGCCGGGTGCTACGCGACTTCGGCGTCCGCCGTCGCAAGGATCTGCCGCTGATCTCCGACGCCGAGCACCTCCATCACACCAACGACGATTACCGGGACGAATTCGAGCAAATGTGCCTGCGCGTCGGCGTCGCCGATTTCGAAATGGCCATGAGCGACGAGTGAATCCAGTCTTCGATCAATCCCTTACGTATGCACCGCGTCGAACATCCCGAGGATGATGGGGCCGAAGATCATCACGGGAAGCCACGCCGCCAACGGCGGCGGGAGAATGTCTTGCTCGCCCAAATATTTGCAACCGAAACGCGCGGCGTAGAACAGAGCGACCACCACGAGGCATAGCCCCGCCGAGACCAAAGCGTGCCGGTTCTGGTCGCGCAGGTTGATCGCCAAACCGAGCAGCACCATGAGCGCGCCGATGATGGGCCGCGTCAAGCGGACGTGGAAGAGCACGGCGACGTTCTGCTGCCGACCGCCCTCGGGTTTGTTCAGCAACTCCCACAATTCATGGGTCGGGGCGAAGTGATACCAAGTCGGTCGGCGGACGATCGTGTCGAAATCGACCTCTCGTGACTTGAGGAAATACTGCCGCGGGCCGATGCGCACCAGCCCTTCGGGGAGCGGGTCGGGCAGCGTCTCCGGGGTGGCGTTGTAGAGCTGCCAACCGCCCGACAACTTGGCGGTGCCTTCGGGGATGTACACAGCCTCGGCCGCGGTGATGTGGACCATCCCGCCGCTCGCGTCGGCGGCGGACGTATATTCGAACTTCATCACCTTCAACTCGCGTCGGTAAGCGTCGTCGCCGACGTAGTGCTCTTTGGTGGAGTGGTCGTAGGCGCCGCGGACCTTGGTCGGCTTGCGCAGCTCCGGGTCGTCGCGCGGCACCGTCAGCGATTCGGCGATCCTCGGGATCAGCAGTTCGGCGTTAATCGGCCCGAGCGAGAGGCTCAGAAGCGAACCCATCAGAATGGGGCGGATGACGCGCAGCGTCGGCACGCCGGCGGAGAGTTGGGGCAGGAGTTCGTTCCCGCGCTGCATTCCGGAGATGGTGAACACGGCCGCGATGATCGTGATGAACTCGCTGAGCTTGTCGAAGATCTGCGTGATCTGCACGCCGTAGTAGCCGCCGATGTGCTGGGCGGCGTCGATCATCGTCCCCTTCTGACTCGTGAAGTCGTTGATGTTCGTGAACAGGTCGACGACGATGTACAGGCTCATCAAGCAGGCGAGCACGATCAGGTAATTCTGCACGAACTTGACGAAGTACATCCGGTCGAGAATCGTCACGGGGCACCGCCTTCGGCCGGTTTGGGGCTGGGTTTGGCCGGCTTGCCACCGGGCCGGCGGACGCCCTTTTGATAATCGAGCAGGAAGCGTTTGACGTAGTCATTGGCCCCGGTCGCGGCGTAGGTGCCGAAGCCGTTGGCCTTCAATTCTTCGATGACTTCGGGCAGCGTGCGATCCTCGTATTCGAGGCGGTAGATGGCCGTGAGCAGCCCCGTGCGGTGCAGTCCGGCCTTGCAGTGGATCAGGATCGCATGCGGGATGTTGTGCTTCCAGTATTTGTCGCGGATGCCGTCGATCAGTTCCAAGAATTCGTCGATGACGGCGGGTCGCGAACCGGGTTGCGGGTCGTCTTCGAGCACGCCGCCGTCGAGGGAGATCGCATTGACTCCGATGCCGGCGAGCACATCGCTTTGTCGCACGGAGGGTTTCGCGAAGGCGCGCTCGGGGATGAGCGGATCGCGGGCTTCTTCTTGGAGATTGATGACGGTCTTGATGCCGTAGCGGCGATGGGCATCGCGGAAACCGGAGGCGGGCAGTTGCCCGGAGCGGTAGAACTTGCCGTCGGTGACGACGCGCAACCGTTTGGATTGCTCGTAGGTGTACCGGTAGTACAGCCCCGGCAGTCCGAGAACGACACCGGCGATCAGGATGCCGAGGATCCAAGGCGGCGCGGCGCGGACCATTCCCATACGGGGAGCTTATCGGTGCGCGGGCGCGGGTGTCAACGGCGGTTGGAGGGTGATCGCGATCTCGAATCGATGATTTCGCGGCTCAGGCGTCTTATCCGGTCCTTCACCCGCGCGGGTTTCGGCTTCGTTTATGGGTACGCCGGGAAGGAGTTGCTCTCGCGCGTCAGCAGGCGGAGTAGTTTCGGATGGAGGAACAGTTTCTCGCGGCCCACGGCTTTTTCTTCGAGCACGCCGATGTCGACCAATTGCTTCAAGTACCGCGAGGCGGCCTGCCGCTCCGCGATCTCCGCCGCCACGAGGTTCTGGATCCGACAATACGGCAACTCGAAGATCAAATCCATCAGCTCGCGGCTGTAGATCTTCGGAGCCGCCGTGCGAACGTAGTCCATCGTCGCCAGCGTCAGCGCCCGCATTGCTTCAATCTTCGCCAGCGTCCAGACCGCCGTTTCCCCCACGCCATCGACGATGAAGAGGATCCACTCCTCCCACGCACCGTCGCGGGTGACGCCGAGCAGCAGGCGGTAATAATCCGCCTTGCGATCGACGACGTACCGGCTCAAGTACAAAATCGGCAACCCCAGCAGCCCCTCCTGAATCAGGAAGAGGCTGTTGAGCACCCGGCCCGTGCGCCCGTTGCCGTCGGTGAAGGGGTGAATCGCTTCGAACTGGTAATGCCCGACCGCCAAGCGGATGAGCGGATCGAGGTCCTTCGCTCCGTTCAGGAAGCGCTCCCAGTTGGCCAGCAAGTCCAGCAGCAGCGCTTCCCCTTCCGGCGGCGTGTAGACCGTGTCCCCGGATCGGTCGTTCGCCAAAGCGATGCCCGGCACCCGGCGGACCCGCATCTCCATGCCCTTGATCCGGCTGCAGACCTGTTCCGCCGTCCGCAGGGTCAGCGGCCGATCCTTCAGCGAGTGATACCCCTCCATGAGCGCTTCGCCGTAGCGGAGCGCCTCCTTCGTGGCGGGGTCCGCTTGTTCCGCCGAATCCCGGTACAAGAATAGCCGATCCGTCGTCGTGACGATGTTCTCGATTTCCGAACTGGCGCGGGCTTCGAGCAGCGGCAGGGTGTTGATGAGCACGGCCGGGTTCGGGATGAGTTCGGCGGCGCGCTTCAGTTCCGCCAAGGCCGCCCGCGCGGGAATGCACCGCTTCAGAATCGCTTTCGTTTCCATATCGCATTGGGGCGGCAACACGGTCAGGGTGTTGAAAGGTCTTTCCGGTTGCCAACTTGCGACGAATGCGTTCTGATTTGCCGATTTCTGCGACATGTTTTCAGGTTATGTCGCACGGGGCGACAGGTCAAGACAATGTGTCGCAATCCCGGTAATATTGCGACACGGACCGGACGCGGAGTGATCGATAACCCGACCGGCCCGGCCGCTGACGGCCGCGCGCTCGCCACGGCGGCCGCGTGGATAGCGGAATGTCGCACTTCACCCATAACACTGTGGTGGTGACGCATTGGAACTCGATGACAAATGAATGTGCTTCGCTCCAACTCATTCGAATCTCCTCGTTTGATCGAATTCACCTGCGAGATCGCGGCCCGCCCGCCGCTCAACCGCCGTGTGCCCTTCCGTAGTCGCCACGAAGCGGAACGGCGGCAACACCACGAAAATTCACGCGGCGATGGACGCGTTGGGCAACGGGGTGCGGATGGTGCTGTCGCCGGGCCACGAGTCGGACATTGATCTGCTCCGGGTCCGCGACGAGTTTGTCGTCCCAAGGCACGCCACGGCGATTGGATGCGCCTCTCTCAGATCACCCGCAACCCCTTCACCCACTCCGCCTCCTTCGCGATCTCCTCCTCGCTCAACCCACCGGTGCGCTTTAGCTCGGCCTTCGCCATTCTCCCGCTGGTCATGTCCAAGGCCATCACTTCGATCAACCCGTTGGCCGCCAGCGCACACCGGACCTGCACCGGCGACCCCTTCGGCAAGTTGGCCGGCAAGCCGTCGATCCAGCATTCGCCGACGGGCATGCACGCCTCGGCTTGCTGGGCTTCCCCCTGCAACACACGGACGCGCACCTTGGATTGGTTGTCTTGGGCCGTGAAGTAGACCCGACTCACGGCGGCGGGGAGCTGCGTGTTCTTCACCACGAGCCGGTTGTTCAAGCGCTGATCGGCTTGGCGGACTTCGACCCCCAAACTGTGCGCGTTGACGCTGATCTCGACGATCCCATCGAGCACCGCGGAGTGCGCGATGTCGGCTTCCTTGGCCCGCCGCGCCGCGACGATGCCGGCGTGGACCGCCGCGCCGCGCGCGACCACTTCGCTGACGGCGAGCGAGCGGTCCGGCTCCTTGCCGGTGAGTTCCCGCAGCATCCGCCCCGTCGCCGGCATGTGCGTGCTGCCGCCGACCATGAGCACCTTCTCGACCTGCTCCCACTTCATCCCGGCTTGGTTGATGACCTGCTGCGAGGTCAACCGCGTCCGCAGTAACAGATCGCGCGTCAAGTTCTCGAACTCGGCGCGCGTGATCGGCACGGTCATCTTCTTGCCGTCGTGCGTGCAGGTGATCGTCGCGGAGTCCACTTTGCTGAGCGTGCGCTTGGCGCGCTCGGCGGAGGAATCGAGCATCGCCATCGATTGCGCGTCGGTGCGCGGGTCGCCGCCGTGGGTCTGGCGGAACTGCTCGGCGACGTGATTCACCAAGCGGTCGTCCCAATCCTTGCCGCCGAGACGGACATCCCCTTCGATGCCGAGGGTTTGAAATCGCTTCTTGCCGAGCTTCACGAGGGTCACGTCGAAGGTGCCGCCGCCGAGATCGTAAACGAGGATCGTCTTCGCCGCATCCGATGGGAGTTCGCCCGGTTGCAGGTTCGCCGCCGCGGATTGCTGAAAGGTGTAAGCGAGGGCCGCGGCGCTCGGTTCATCGAGGATGTCGAGCACGTCCAAGCCGGCGATGCGGCCCGCGTCGATGGTCGCCTTGCGCCGGCTGTCGTCGAAGTAAGCCGGCACCGTGATCACCGCCTGCGTGATCTTGCCGAGGTGCTGTTCCGCATCTTGGATCAACTTGCGCAGGATTACCGCCGAGAGCGTCTCCGGTCGGAAAGCGCGGCCCGTCACCAAGCGTCCGAAGTCGGCGCGGCCCATCTGCCGTTTGATGAGCATCGCCACTTTGTCCGGCTGCTCGAGCGCCACGTCGAGCGCGGGCTGGCCGACGACCGCTTCGCCCGTGCCCGTTAAGTACACGGCGGATGGCGTGAGCACTTCCCCTTCGCGGTTGGGGATCGTCACGGGGCGTCCGCGGTCGTCCAAGTGCGCCACGGCGCAGAACGTCGTGCCGAGGTCGATGCCAACGATCATGGGCGGCCGAATCCGTGTAGGGGTACAATCAGTGTACGCCACGATGGGAACCGCGAAAATGCCCGAGATCGCCCCCGGCCGCTACCGACACTTCAAAGGGAACGAGTACGAGGTGCTCGGCACCGCGCTCCACAGCGAGACGCGCGAGCCGTACATCGTGTACCGCCCGCTGTACGGCGACGGAGGATTGTGGATCCGACCCGCCGCGATGTTCGCGGAAACCGTCCAACACGACGGAGTAACCGTGAAGCGATTCGAAAGAATCGAGTGAAGCGATCTTCGTAGGATAGGCCGCCGGGCCTGTCCGAAAAATGCGACAGGCCCGGCGGCCTATCCTACGAAAGACAGTCCGAATCCCATGCCCGATCCCATCCCTGTCACTGACATCCGCTTGTCACGGGCCGCGGCCCAGCGCCTGAGCCTTTACCTCCGCTCGCTCGATTCCCTTGCCCGCGCCGGCACCACCCTCTCCAGTCAAGACCTCGCCAAGACCGTCGGCGTCAGCGCGGCCCAAGTCCGGCGCGACCTCGCGGCCCTCGGGCACCTCGGCCAGCGCGGCGTCGGTTACGAACCGGCCGGGCTGGCCGCCGCCATCCGCCGCACCCTCGGCATCGACCGGCCGTGGAAGGCGGTCCTCGTCGGCGTCGGCAACCTCGCCCGCGCCTTATTGCGATATCAAGGCTTCGCCGACCACGGCTTCGAGATCGTCGGCCTGTTCGACTCCGACCCTGCGAAGGTCGGCCAAACGGTCGCCGGTCTGCGCATCGAACCGCTTGGTCAACTGAAGGAATCGGTGCCGAAGTACCGGGCCGAACTCGGCATCCTCACGGTGCCGTCGGACGCGGCGCAAGCCGTGGCGAATCAGATGGTGCAAGCGGGCCTGCGCGGCGTGATGAACTTCGCCCCCGTGCTGTTGGAATTGCCGAAGGGAGTGCAGGTGGTCACGGTGGACTTGGCGATCCAGTTGGAGCAACTGGCGTTCGCCGTGCACTTGGGGGACGGGGAGTGAGGGTTGGACAACTCGACTGGAGTATGGTAGGATCGCTTTAAGATAAATTACAACCGGAGATCGCGAGTGGAAATATCTCCTGAAGCTTGGGTAGTTCGACGAAGTCCAAAAGATTCGCTTCCGATACGCCACGAGGACGATAGAACTCCGTTTGATCGGGATCGGGCTCGAATCGTACACACCTCAGCATTTCGTCGATTGCAGGCAAAGACCCAAGTCCTTGGTATAAATGAAGGGAATTTTCATCGTACTCGATTAACGCATTCGATGGAAGTCGCACAAATCGCCACAGGTATCAGTGCAAGGTTCCAAACTAAGCATGGATCAGAATTCGGCGCATGGCTTCCTTCAAGAGAGCTGATGGAAGCAATCTGTTTTGCCCATGACCTTGGCCATCCCCCATTTGGACACGCCGGTGAAGCTGCCCTCAACTACGCATTGTTAACAGCTCAAGCAAAAGAAAACCCAGCCATCGGATTC
>JAYTBD010000607.1:0-8880 GCA_043737155.1 Fimbriiglobus sp.
ATGGCGGCCGAGGGCTACCGGCAATCGCAGTTCGCGTTCTGGGATATGCTCGCCGGCCGCGCCCGTCCGGAGTTGGGCGGTCGGATGGAATATCTCGACATCCTCGGCCTCAATTATTACGCCCAGAACCAATGGTTCCACAACCCGTTCGGCAAGGAAAGCGTGTTGCTCGTCCCGTCGCATCCGCACCATTTGCCGCTGCGGTACATGCTCAGGGAAGTCCACGAGCGGTACGGCCGGCCGCTGTTCATCGCCGAGACGGGGATCGAGGACGACGCCCGGCCCGAGTGGCTGCGGTACGTCGGCCGGGAGGCGGCCGCCGCCATCGGCCTCGGCGTTCCCGTGGAAGGCATCTGCCTGTACCCGATCGTCAACCATCCGGGGTGGGACGACGACCGGCATTGCCACAACGGCCTCTGGGACTACGCGGACGACCGCGGACGGCGCGAGGCTTATGAGCCGTTGGCCCGAGAACTCCGCCACCAGCAGGAGATTTTCGAGCACCTGTTCGTCCGGCCGGGCGACACGGTCCCGGAAGACGAGCTGGACGTCCAGCACCTCGACGCCGCCGCCCGCCACATGAACGAAATGACGGACCACGCGCGCGCCGACGCCAAGGTCGAGTGAGTGCTGCCGGAAAGCTCGGAAAATCGGGCAGTCAATAGTTCCTACCGGTTTTGCGGATCTGCGAATGCGAGTTGCGGGAGGGATGTTACTTCCCGCCGCCGAAGCTCCCGAATGCCTCGGCGACTTCGCCCGCCTTCGCATCGCCCGTGTGGGTGTAGATCCCGTAGCGCAGCTTCAAGTGTCCCCCTTTCGCAATCGCGACCAGTTCCTTCTTGTCTTTCACGGCGGGGAAGCCCGACTTCGCACGTCCGAACGGATTTGCGGCCATCAAGCCGTAGGCCCGCGTGTGCCAGACGCTGCGGTGAGCGTTGGTGGCGTCGTCGAAAATGGCGACGCCGGCGCCGGCTTCGCCGACCTTGCCGGAGTAGTCGTGCCAATCGGCGACGATGCCCCACAGCGGGAGGTTATCCTTCGCCCCCACCGCGGCGGTTTTGCCATCGGACGACGTGATGACTCCACCGGTCTTGCTCTGGAGCGCGGTGCCATCCGGCACGCGGACGCCGACGGCCCCTTCTTTGGTGTCCCCGAATGTGATGGCGCAGACGCTCGCGTGGAAATCGACATCGAGCACGATGAGGTAACCCTTGTCAAGCTTCCGCACGTTGATCGTCCGGCTCTCGTCGAGGATCTTGACGCCGTCGGGCGTGCGCCATTCGTTCTTGGTCGGCAGACTCACTTCCGTTTTGCTCACCGTTTTCGGCTCGCCGACATCGACGCAGACCATCTTGCCGTGCCCGGGGGATTCGGACCAAAAATCGACGCCTTCGACGCGCTTGTCGGAGGACCGAGTTTTCATCACCAAACCTTCGGGGATCACATCGCCGTGGCAGAACCACGCCGACTTCTGGTGGACGTGGTCGATCGTCTCGCCCTTCACCCCTTTGACCATTGGCCACGGACGCGTGACCGGGATTCCACCGGGGGCGTTGAGCGGGTAGAAATAGGGCTTGGCCGCACTCGTCGCGATGACGTAGGTGGTGATGAGTTCATCGCCGAATTTGAACGCGATCGCGTCCTTCGATTTCGCGGCGGTCAACTCCGGTTCGGCCGCGCCGAGGGGCAGGGTGCCGAGGAGCAAAAAGGCGAGGGCCGAGGTTCGCATGGGGATCCACCGGGGAGGGGTTGCGCAGGGCTTGTACTATCGGGCGGACGGCGGGAGCTGTCAAGGAGTTCGCGCAAACGGGTGCGCCTTGGATTTCGGCATCCGGCCGCGCGGGTGCGACCGCTGCCTTTGTCGGAGTTCAACCTCCGGGTTGTCTCCGCGTGCCGGCGAGTGTCCATTCGTCGGTCGGGCCGAGTCTTCGAGGCCCGACCTCGCGGGCGTCGTGTCTCGAAGACTCGCCCCGACGGAGACAACCGACATCATCAAGTCGCCCACCACCGAAGGCTCGGAGACGGCATACGACCGGATCAAGGAATTCTCGGCGCCGCGCACCAAACGGCTACTGGTCGTCGAAGACGACGACGTCGAACGCCGGTCCGTACCGGAACTGAAATGGGCGCGGGGTGTCATCGATGACCTGCTCGACGTCAGTCGCATCAGCCGGGGGAAAATCGAGCCGAAGCGGGATCCGGGCGGCGGTCGAGTCCAGCCGCCCGCTGATCGATCAGCAAGGGCACGAATTGATCGTTGAAATCCCGTCGGAGCCGATCTTGCACCACGGCGATCCCACCCGACGGTCGCAGGTGTTCTTGAACCTCCTCAACAACGCCGCCAAGTTCAGCGCCCGCGGCGGCCGCATATCGTTGACGGCGGCCCGAGAGGGTGCCGAGGTGGTGGTTTCGATCGAAGACACCGGCGTCGGCCTGGCGCCCGATCACTGGGCGCTGCGCCCGGTCCCAAGCCTTTGGCGATCGCAAACGGTTCGCGACTTATCGGTTACTTGAGGACAGTTATTCCTTAGCCGCCTGTCGGGTGACGATCGGAACGAACCCGAATTCCAGCCCTTTCGGCGGGTGGACGAGAACCGCGGAGTCGAGGTCGGCCAGCTTGCCCACCGTAGGCGGCGGCAGGTACTCGCGGTCTTTCGTACAACTCTTGTGCAGCATTTCGACGCGCTTCTGTAGCGCCTCGCGTTCGGCGTCGGTCAGGTCGGCGTTCAGCAGCGGGGCTGGTCGGCGAAGCGATACCAGTAGTACGTCGCCACGCTGCCGTCGCCGAGCTTCGCCTCGAACGGCCCGGCCGTAGGCCCCGGCTTCTTCCAGCAACTGTCCGCCTCGTCGGGCGTGACGTAGGGCTGCGGCTTCGCAGTCTTCTTCTGGGGGAACGTCTGCTTCGCCAGTCCGGTCTCGGCGGGCACGTCCGCGGCCTTCACCACCACCCACCGGTCTTTGCCCTTCTTGTCCTTCTCCATGCGGTAATATTCGGGCAGCGTGACGAGCGACTTGTCTTTCGAGACAAACTCTTTCGCCCACTTGTAGCCGTAGGTGGTGTCATCGAGTGCGGTCGGCGTTGCGAACGAACTCCACGCTACCGGCACCTTCTTGTCGTTCGGCGTGTTGGGCGGGTAGATCTCCCAAGTCGCGCCGCCGCCGCCCTTGAAGTTGTGTACGGCGGACGCCTTCGGGTCGATCAGCCCCGACACTTCCTTTCCGCCGTCGAACCACGCCTTCATGCCATCCCACAGCGCCGCCTTGTCGTACGCGGTGATGCGGTGAATCAGCGGCGCGGCGCCGTCCTCCTTCGCCGGAAACCGGGTGGGTGCGATGCGGGCGAAGGTGTCGCCTTTCGCATCGGTGGCGGTGTACGCCGGCACGTACTGCGTCTCCATCTGCACGGCTTTGTTCGGGTCGGAGGGGCGGGTGTCGAGGAACAGCCCGCCCAGCTTCGGCTTCTCGACGGTCGGCTTCGACCAGAAGTGCGGCAGGAAGAAAGTGACCGGCCCCTTGAAGTTGCCGGTATTCAGGAACAGCGTCCAAGACTGGTCGCCGGTCGGCGCGTCCTTGCCGGCGGTCGTTTTCTTGGGGGCGGTCAAGGGGAGCGGCAGATAGCCGTACCCGAACAGTTCGCCGCTCGTGCCCCGCTTCAGATTCAACCCGTCGGGCGGCCACAGCACCCACGGGCTGAGTTGGGCGATGGCGTACTTGCCGGAAGGCTGCTTCCAGTCCCGGCCCTTGCCGGCCCCGGGGCCGTTCGCCCACTCGCTGAACTCGAGCGCCACCCCGCCCATGATGAACTTGGGCGTCTCGGTGGCGAAGCGCGTGTCCCGCCACCAGCCGAGGCCGCCTTCGATGTCCGAGTACGCTTTCTCCGGCTTCGGCCCGTCGTACTGCGAGAACATCCAAGTGCCGAAAAGCCCACTCTGGAAGTCTTCTCCGGGGTAGTTCTCGAGCAGCGGCCACGCCGCCACGTACAGCGAGAACCCGGCGTTGTACTTCTTGTCCACCTTCTCGTGCGGGACGAGCAGGTAACCGGCCATCTCCGCCGCAACGGGGGGCTTCGACGTGCCCATACCGACTTTCTTAGCCGGTTCGAGCAACACCTCGGCGAAAGCCTTGCCGATGGGGGCCAGAATCTTGGAGGCGCCGAGGTAGTGGTAGCCGCCGTTCGACACGCCGGCGTTGAGCCGTTTCAACTCGTCGGGCTCGAACTCCCCATCGAGTGCTTTGAACCGGGCGGCCTGCTTCGCCTCCTGGGTCAACTTCGGGTCCTTCTTAAACTCCCCGGCCATCTTGTCCCAGAGCTGATCCCTTCGGGTGTGAAGCGCTTCCAAGTCGTCGTCCCAGAACTGCGCCGTCCGCACGGCGATGACGTTGCCCTCGAACTCGGGCAGTGCCAGCGGCGTGACCTGCGCCTGACGGAAGTTCATCTGCGGGGCCCTCTTCCCCTCCTTCTCGCCGCCGATGCCCATGACGCCGATGACGAACGGCATCTTCGGGGCGGACAAATCCTTCCGCACGTCGCGGATCAAGTGGCCGAGCAGTTCGCCGTACAGGTCGTACCCGCCGGGCTTCATTTGGTCGGGGTAGGTGGAACCGGAGACGTAATCGTTGAAGCCTTGGAACCAGACGAATCCGGCCAGCTCGTACCCCCGCTTCTCGTCGTAGTCCGGCACCACCCGCTCGATGTCCTTGAGCACCTTGTTGACGTGCGCGATCATCTCGCGGTAGTAAACGCCCGTGGCTTTCACCTTCTCGGCCTTCACGGTCTCCAGGTCGTCGCCCCGCTTCTTGTGCTGGGCCAACTCCGACTCGCTCCACGCATACGCCCCGCTGCTCGGCGGGCGGAAGTCGGTGTGCAGACTCCGCCCGCCCCACGACGTCTTGATGATGAGGATCGGCTCGCCGAGTTGCTTCTCCATGGTGAGGCCGAAGGTGTATTCCGGTCCGATTCGATTTCCTTCCACCCCGAATGCGCCGTAGCCGACGGTCAGTTTGCCCGTCTGCTCGCGCAGATCCGTGTAGGCGTCGCCCTGGCAGCCGACCGACGTGATCCAAACCTTCTCGCACACCCGCGGTTTACCGTCCTTGTCCCGCATCTCCTTGAGCAGAGGGGCGGTCTTCGGATCGTCGGCCATCGAGTCGAACGTGGACACGGCCGCGTGGCCCTGCATGTTCGACTGCCCGGCCAAGATGAACACTTTCAGCGGCTTGTCCGCGGCGGACGCCCCGTTCGCTGCCGTTGCCAGCAGCAGCAAACAGAAACCGATTGCGGGAGTATGGGAGCCTCGATGCAACAGAATCATTCCGACACCTCGGGACTTTGCAAATCAATTGAATGTCGAGAGCAAACACTTGCTGGCCATGCGGCCACCGGTGCCTCCCTGCGGCCGAATGGATCGTTATAAACGAAGTGATGAAGTTTGGGTGCCGGGAACGGCGGCCGAGCTAACCGCGAGGCCGCTCGTGGTTTCATTTTCATTCGAATCGCATCGCTGTGCTACGGGAGCGGTTCTGGATCCATGCTACGCAGGAGATCCAGCCGGGCCGATACCTCCTCGGAACAGACCTCCTTTGCCTCAACGCGTGTGTCCGCGACGTGTTCCAGGAGTCGCGCCATTGCGGCCCGCTGCCCAGTCGTGAATTTGGCGACCCGCTCCGGCCGAAGGTGTAGGAGGAACTGGAAGAGGTATTTTTCTCCCCCGTCGCCGAGCAGCACCCGCGCAAGACCCGGCAGGTAGTACAAGTATCCCGCCGTATCGGTCGAGCAGAATGGGTCGTAGCCCGTCGTGCCGAGATCGGCCAGTTCGATGCTCTCCACAGTGTGCGACTGGAGGAGGATATTGTGGTCGGCGTACTCTGGATCGTCGAGGCGACCATCGAAGAACTGGGCGGGACGTGGGCACGCGCCGAAGGCCATTCGCAATAATTTCAGTACCCCGGCGTCGTCCATCCGCGGACCCCCCCATCGAACGCACCCGAGCTCAGCACCACCACCGCACAGTGCAGCGATGAACCTCATTGACCTGTCGCGGCGGTGACTGCTGCTTCGACAGGTCCGGCCGCCCCCGCCTCCCGCTTGAGGCATACGGCAGCGTCTCGATCACCCGTTCAACAGCGGGGCAGGACGGAGCGTTGCATCATTGGGCAAGTCCATCCAGTCCGTCAGGAGGGCGGCGTAAACGCCGCGGAAGTCGGTGGACATCTTCGGCTCGCCCTTCTCCAGATCGGTGAGGCTGGGCATGGAGCCGACCATCCCGCCTTTCACCGTCGGCCCGGCGACGAAACAAACCCCCGCGGTGCCGTGGTCCGTTCCCGCCGAGCCGTTCTCCTTGATGGTGCGGCCGAATTCGCTGAAGGCGAGCAGCGTCACGCGGTCGGCGAGTTTCGCATGGGCCAAGTCCGCGAAGAAGGCGGCCACTGCGCCCGCGAACTCGCCGAGCAAGTTGGCGTGCGAAAATTGCTGCTGAGAGTGCGTGTCGTATCCGCTCTGTTGGATGTAGTACACCCGCGCTCCGACGTCCCCCTTTAGCAGCCGCGCGGTCAGCTTGAGGCGTTCGGCCAACTCCGACTGCGGGTAGGTTGTCCCGCCTTTGTCCCCCTTCAGCTTGGCCAGCTTGTCGGAGGCCGAGTGGGCGTCCACCGCTTGCCGCCGAACGAATGCGAGCAGGTCGTCGCCCGATGCGGGGCCTACGCCGGCCTTCAAGGCGACCGGATCCGAAACGAGGACTTCCTCGATCCGCTTGAACGCCACCGCCGAGCTGCGGCGGCCCGCAACGCCGTCGGCACGTCGCCGCCGACCGCGAACAGATTCCCCGCCGACGGGTCCATTGCCCGTCCGAGCCAGCCGTATCCCTTGTGGTCGTCGGCGTCGAACTTGGCGGTGTGCCAGGTCGCCATGCTTTCGAAGTGCGAGCGGTTGGGTTTCGGGTACCCGACGCCGGGGAGCACCGCCAAGTGCCCCGCTTGGAGCAGCTTGTTTAAAGGCCGCAGCGCCGGGTGCAGGCCGACGGAGTCCGTCAATTTCACCAAGCGCTTCGGGTCGAGTTTCAGCTTGGGCCGCAGCTTCGCGTAGTTCTCGTCGGCGTGCGGGACGACGGTGTTCAGCGCGTCGTTGCCGCCGTCGAGTTCGACGACGACGAGGATGCGGCCGTCTTTGTCCGGGGCTGCCGCCAGCGAAGATCGGGAGACGAACAGGGGCACCGTCGACGACAGAGCGATCAGCGGGGTCGATTGCAGAAAGGCGCGTCGGGTCGGCATGTTCGACTCCTTGTAGATGGGTGAAAAATTCGGTCAAGCCAATTGGGCTTCCGGCGACGACAGCAGCGCCGTCACCATCGCGGTGGGTTCCAGCGGCGGGAAGTGGAGATACAAAATAAGGAAGAATCGTTTGCTCAGGGCTTGACTCTAGGTTCGGCATGGTTAGTCTCATGGATGTTAGGGCGCTCCATCCACGGGGGCGCTCCATCCAGGGGGGCGCTCTGCGATGTTGACTTCAAACACGTCTGGTACGGCAAGCCTGCATCTGCGGCTCTTAGTTGCAGTATTACTGCTTCTAACCGGGCCGTCGGTCTGCTTCGCTTGGTTTTGCGAAGAAGGCCCGCCCGCCGCGTACAACGCTTGCCGCGGAAACAACGTGATCAATCCTGACACCGGGGTGGCATGGGTGTGTGCCGATGACGCAGCGGCATGCGTCTCCTGCACAATACAGTGGTGCAACGCCAACGTCGGCACTTTTTGCCAGCCCTTGTGCAGAAATCAGGCCGCCGTCGGCTGCACCGAAGGCGGAGGATGTAGGAGGGCTTGGGTTCAAGTTTACACGGTTGATTAGCCAAAATTGAGATGTTAGTGGCGGGAATTGAACGCTCAGTCGGGCGTTCTCTTCCCTTACCGGCGTGACCATGCGCCGCTTCAAAATGTAGCACTTGACCGCGTTCCAAAATCAACTACCGGGTTGGATATGAGGATTTTACCCCACTCTAAACGCAATCGTATTTTGGCACTGCTCGCATTGGCACTGAGTGCAATCATCATCGCCGCTATTGGCAAAGGGATTTACACGCGCACTCGAATCCGCCCCCAATCCGCCGAGGCACCCGCGCCTTCGGATTTGAGCGAAAATTCGGGATACGATCCGAACGACTCCGAGCACCCAACTTATTTAGAGGCAAAGCAGTATTTGGATATCGTGAACAAGAAAAGACCGTTGACGAATCCCGAATTTGAACGGTTGCTGTTGCTCATTGCTTATACGAAATATTCCACGACGCCGATCATATCCATGCCGACAGCCGCCAAAGCGGTCGAAACTATGGAAGATCCCACATCGGCGCGACGAAAGTTGTTGGAGGCCATCAGGCCAAATCTTAAGAGCAGCGATACGCTAGTACGCCGAGTCGCAATCTCGACTTTAGGGAATATGAAAGCCAGCGACGATGTCGATCTCATCCTTCCGTTTTTGAAATCTCCAATCGCCGGCGAACGTTTGTCGTCCAAATTGGCCCTCACCAAACTCGGTTATCAGTTTCCGCCCGGCCAAAAGCCGATTGATGAGTGAAATCCATGCGACGCCCGATGCTGTATTTATCGCTTTTGACTGTCGGTGCTTTCGGCACGACTGCGCTTTCCTATTGGTACCTGGTTCGCGGAACGACGAGTGAGCCGCAAATCGCCCGAGCGGAAATTCCCAAAGGATTTCAGATCAGTCCGGAACGCGTAGATTTCGGCACGATGATTCAGGGGCAGACCGCATCCCGGAACGTGACGATCTTCAACGGGACACCGGAAAGTTGGATCATTGATCAAGTCGTACCCTCCTGCGGCTGCGGCGCGGGCGAAGTTTCTTCTCAATCGCTGCCAACGCTAACGCAAATC
>JAYTBD010000608.1:0-3666 GCA_043737155.1 Fimbriiglobus sp.
GCCGCCGGTCGCTTGGGCGCCGCATTCGATGAGGTGCCCCGCGGTGGTACCGGCGCCCAGACGATCCCAATCGTCGTGCCGCCAGCCGAATTCGTGGAGACACGGGCCGACCGTCAGACACGCGTCGGCGACGCGGCCGGTGATGACGACGTTCGCCCCTCGCCCGAGCGCGTCGGCGATCGGCGCCGATCCGAGGTAAGCGTTCGCACTGACAACGCGTTGTCGCACGGCGGAAAGCGGCTCGCCGGTGTCGAGGTGGTTTAGCGGGTGGCCGGCCGCGAGTAACTCATCGAGCCGCGGAAAAAGGTCGTCTCCGCCCACGATGCCGATGCGGGCGCCGGGCAGGATCTTATGCGCGGCCAAACCGCAGGCGCGCGGGTTCATCCCGCCTGCATTGGTGACGATCTTCAACCCCGGCTGAGCTTGCAGATTCGGGGCCAGTCGTGCCAAGACATCGAGAAAGTCCGTGGCGAAGCCCGCGTTCGGGTCGCGCTGGCGCTGCAGAGCCAAGATCGACATCGTCAATTCGGCTAAATACTCGAGTGTAAGATAGTCGAGTTTGCCCCGCTCCGCCAAGCGGATTGGAGCGTCGAGGCTATCGCCCCAAAAGCCGCAACCGTTGCCGATCCGTATGCGTTTCATGGCGACCATTGCGAAGAATTTTCGACAGGATGAACAGGATTGTCAGGATATGAATGATGGAAAGGAGTTCCGCAGCACCGCCAATCTTCATCCTGTCAATCCTGTTCATCCTGTCCAAGATTGGCTTCGAGGTTCGCACTTTACAACCCGAGGCTCCGCGGGCCACAATGCGACCTCGGATCCGATCCCGTTGGCAGGAGGCCCGGCTTGGCAATTCCCTTTTGGCTCAAACGCGCTTGCGTCCGCACCGGAATCGCCCGGTACTTGCCGATGGCCAAGCGGCTCACCGGCGGACAACCCCGATTCGTCAATTACGTTTCGGATCGGCTCCTCGCCGCGCCGCTCGACGAACTCCTCGACCCCGCCACATATCCGGAGTGCCCCGGTTCGGAAGTGGTGGATCTCAACTCGGATTCGCCGGAAATCGAAGTGCCGATGCGGGCGATGCGGGACATCGCCGTACCCGATCCACTCGGGCTGCCGGAGTTGCGGGAAGCCATTGCGGAATCGCGGGGCGGAGATTCGACCCATGCCATCCTGATCACCCACGGCCTCCGCGAGGCTTATGCTTCGATCCTCGATACCTTCGTCAATCCGGGCGACCGTGTCGTGCTCTTCGACCCTTGTTCGCCATTGTTCCACTTGGGTGCGAAATCGAGACGGGCGAGCGTGCGTTGGATTTCGACGTGGAGCGAAGAGGGCCGGACGCGGTTCTTGAACGCGGGACTGACACGCGCGATGCGCGGTGCGAAGTTACTGGTCTTGGCACAACCATCGGATCCGACCGGCGGTCGATTCTCGACGGGGGATTTGGCAGAGATCGCCTGGCTCGTCCAACGCCACGACTGCCTCGTCTGCATCGATGAATCGCGCGGCCGCCTCCACGACGATGCGCCAGTGCCGGATTTTACATCGCTCGCGGGCATGGCGAATCGGACGCTCTCGATCGACGCCGGATCGCACGGCGTCGGTTGGCTAGGCGGGCCGCGGCAACTCGTCGGTATGGCCGCGGTCTGCGCCCGACTGAATGCGCCTGGTGTCTCGCCGATTCTGCAGCGGGCGGCCGCGACCGAACTCAAGCGAGATCGGACCGGACTCGAGCCGGAGTTGAAGCGACTTCGCGAGCGGAGACAGTACGCGTTCGACCGGCTCAAAGGGATGGGATTGGACCCGACGTGGCCCGCTGGCGGCGCCGCGATTTGGGTGTCGGTGGAATCGACCGGACTCGAAAGCCGGACTTTCGCGGAAAAAGCGATGCGCGAGCAACGGGCGTTGGTGGGGCCGGGATGCGCCTACGGGCCGTCGGGGAAGGATTTCATCCGCGTGAGTTTCGCGTCCGAAGATGGGCGACTGCGCGAAGGCCTCAGTCGCTTGAGTCGATTCGTGGAATCGTTGAACCCCGCCGAAGTGAATGTCATCTCCGCGAAGGTGGCGACTGCGACCGCCACCGAGCCGAGCTTCAGTCGGGTCTGATTGTTTGTTGACCCGACCATTACCGTCGGCCCAAGCTGCGGCCGAGGTCGGAGTGAACTTCGGACGGCGCCCGCACGATGATCGACATGCTCGGGTAGTGGAAGGTGATCGTCGCCGGGCCGCTCTTCCCTTTCCACACCATCGGGTCGATGGAGCCGCTGATCGCGTCCATGATCATTTGGGCGTTCTGCTGCGTCTGCTGGAAGTCGAGGTACGGCCCCCACGTCACGGCCCCGTTGAACTGACCGCCGAGTTGCACGAGATCGCGGATTTCGTACGAGCGCGTCACCATGTTCTGCTGGGCCTTCTCCACCGACACGACTTGCAGAATCTTGTCCTTGATGATGAACGTCAACCCCTGCGATTGCAGCATGGCCCGGAGGGCGGTGCGGGCGCTGACGTTGCCCGGGATGTCCACCGGCTTGCGCAGGTCGGCACCGACGTCGTCGATCGACTTCTTGTCGAGGTAGATGTTCATGTCGATCAGCGTCGACAAGCTCTGGATCGATTCTTCGAACGGGGCGCTCTTGGTCCCGCCGGTGACGGGCTTCTCCAACGCTTCGAGTATCTTCTTTTCTTCGGGGCCGAAGAACGGGAGTTCCAGCTTCCGCCGCTTTTCCATCTTCGCGGCCCACCCGGCCGGGTATTCGATGTCACCGATGGGCATGAGGGCGGATCGATCGATGTCGAGCATCGCGATGCGGAAACGCCGCCCTTGCTCGTTCGACATGTCGCGCGATTCTTCGATGGCGGCGGCGTTACCGCCCTTGGCTTTAAGGATGAGTACCGACGGGTTGTTCGGATACTTGGCGGCGATCTCGGCGATCTTGCGTTGGCCATCCTTCGTGCGGTTCTCGTCGAAGTCCTTGGCGATGCCGGTCACCGCTTCGGCCACGTCCTTCGCTTCGAGCGCGGCCTGCGCGAAGGCTTTCTTGTTCTCCTCTTTTTGAATCGCAATCTTCGGATCGAGCGGAGCGGCCGCCGGGGTCTTTTGACCGAGGCCCTTGATGGCGATATCGAGTTGGACAATGAGTTCATCGCGCTTCGCGGAGGAGAGGTCGTTGCGGAGATCCAGTCCGAGCCGCGCCGATTTGAGGTTGTACGCGGCCTTCTCCGGATGCGACCGATTCAGCTTCGCGGCTTCGTCGATGGCCACCTTCACGTCCGATTCGGCCTTCTGCTCGTTGAAACGCTGCAGCGCTTTGGCCCGTTCGAGAGGGTCCTGTTTCGCGGGAACTTGGGCATTCACCGCAGATGCGAGCGCGACGCCGCCGACCACAATTGCAAAGCCGAGCCGCATCGAATTCCACTGAAGCATGGCTTCTCCTCTTGGCGGACGACTACCGATTCAACAACCCAACGTACCGCGAGCGGCGGACGTTTGCGAGAAGCAAAACCTGCCGAGAGTATATGAACGATTCTCGGAGGTTTTTCGTAGTAGACCGACTGCTGCAAATTGTCACACGACCCATCAACCGTAGGGGCACCCCTTGTGGGTGCCCGCAACGGGATGCCCGAGTCCATTTGCCAAAACGGAGCTCTGGCATCCCT
>JAYTBD010000609.1:0-8877 GCA_043737155.1 Fimbriiglobus sp.
GATCGTCGATCTCGCCGACAAAGCCGGGAGCCGCGTCAGCCATCTCTCCACGGGTCAACGGCAGAAGATGAACTTCTGCCGGGGGTTCATCACCGATCCCAAGATCCTTTTCCTCGACGAGCCGACCCTCGGCCTCGACGTGACCGCCGCGCGGAGCATCCGCAAATTCGTGAAAGAGTGGATCGCCGAGCGGCCGGGTCGGACGATGCTGCTGACGACGCATTACATGGCCGAGGCCGATGAACTCTGCGACCGCTTGGCCGTCATCGACAAAGGGAAACTGCTGGCGTGCGATACCCCGGCCAATTTGAAACGCCGCGTGCAAGAGCATTCGATATTCGAGTTGAGCCACACCCCGGGGACCGATGGGTTGATCGAAGTCGCGGGACTTCCCGGCGTTCACCAAGCGACGACGACCGAATCGCCGACGAGCATCGAATTGAAGGTGCAACTCCGCGAAGAGTCCGCCATCGGCGGCGTTGTGCAGCGGGTGGTGCAGGGGGGCGGACGCATTTTGACGCTGAAGAAAGTGGAACCGACGCTCGAAGACGTCTTCATCGAACTCGTGGGGCACGGCTTGAATGCGTAGGTCCGCGCTCGAATTATTCTGGAAAGCCATGATGGCCCGGACGTGGCCGCGCGTGGCATGGATGTTCCGCCATCGCACGTGGTTGATCCAAGAAACGCTGCTGCCGATGCTGTCGGTGATCGCGCTCGCCAACGTCTACCGCTGGCTCGGGGCGCCGGTCGAATACATCGGCATCGTCATCCTCGGCGCCGCGATGACCGCCTTCTGGCTCAACGTCCTCTGGAGCCTCGGCGCCCACTTGTACTGGGAGCGCGACTCGGGCAACCTCGAACTCTACATCCTCTGCCCGGCGCCGATGATGGGCATTCTCGCGGGGATGGCCCTCGGCGGATTGACCATGACGGTCGTCCGCGCCGCGGCCATCGTCATCACCGGCGTCGTGCTGTTCGACGTGCCGATCCAGCCGAGTTCGTGGTGGCTGCTCCTCGCAATTTTCTTTCTCACGATGGTCGCCCTTTACGGCCTCGGCATGATGTTCGCCTCGGTCTTCTTGCTGTTCGGCCGCGAAGCTTGGCACACGGTAAATCTGCTCCAGGAGCCGGTGTATCTGATGACCGGGATGAACTTCCCTTTGGTGGCATTGGAGAAGATGACGCACTGGGCGATCCCCGCGGCGGCGCTGTTGATCCCGCTGACGGCGGGGATGGACGCGATGCGCCAAGTCCTCTTCGGCAGCGAAGGTTTCCTCAACCTTTGGTACGAGGTGCCAATGCTCGCGGTGATGTCGATCGTGTTCCTGCTGTTGGCGAAACGGTTTCTCGACGTGCTCGAACGCAAGGCGAAACAGGAAGGGAAACTGACGGTGAAGTGGCAATGAGGGAGACCTACCGCACCCTACGCTGGTCGGTCTGGCTCGGTTGGCAGATCGAATCGAACTGGGCCGACATCCGGCTCTTTCTACTGTACCTCGTGGTCAAGCCGGTCTGCGGATCGATGATGCTCGTCTGCATGTTCTACGCGGCCAAGTACGCCGTCGGCAGCCGGGTGCCCGCCGAGTTCCTGCCTTACATCTTCGTGTCCAACGCTTGCTACGGACTCGTCGGCATGGTCATGTTCGGCATGAGCAACGTCGTGATCTCCGACCGCGAGAGCTACCGGATGTTGAAGTACGTCTTCATCAGTCCGGCCCACTTTCAAGCCTACTTCGTCGGCCGCGGCCTCGCCCGCGCTGCCGAGGGGTTGATGGGTGCGACGATCACCATTGCCACGGGATTGATGATCCCGGACATCCGCGCCGCGGTGAATTTGGAAAGCTTCGACCCCGGCTGGCTCGTCGTCTTCCTGCTGCTCGGCGCGGTGATGCTGTGGGCGTGCGGAATGATTCTCGCCTCGGCGGTGTTGAACATGTCGCGCAGCGGGATGTTCCTCAGCGAGGGGATCGCCGGGGTCGTCTACTTTCTGAGCGGGGTCGTCTTCCCGATTTCGGTGCTGCCGACGGGACTGCAGTACGTGGGACTCAGCTTGCCGACGACATACTGGCTCGAAGGGATGCGCCGCTCGATCACCGGCCGCGCACCGGAGGGATCGCCATTGGCCGAATCGCCCCTCGCCGCGTGGGGGACGGGGGAACTCGCATTCATGCTGTTAGGGACGACGATCGCGCTCGTCGGCGTATCGCAACTCTTCTACCGCTGGAGCCTGCGGAAAGCGTGGCGGAACGGCAAGATCGAAGAAGCGACCGGGATGTGAGTTCGGAGAAAGCATCGAACAACGAAAAGCACGAATGCCACGAAAATTAGATTGAGCGATGCATTTTTTACCAACCCTCTTTCGTGCGATTCGTGCTTTTCGTGGTTATCTAAATCAGTCGAACTTCAAGCCTGTCAGTTTCAAAAACGTCGCGTGGAAGTCGAACTCGCGCGTTTGCACACTCGCTGCGGTTCCGGCCCGGATGATCTCGGCCAGACGCTGTTGATCGCCGAATGTATCCAAGTCAAAAGTCAATCGGTCCCCGTCCTTCAAAATCACGTCGGCTTTGCGCTCGGTGTGGGCCGTCCGCAGCGCGAGCGGGGAATCGAGCGCGACCAACTTCCCTTTGCACATGATGCCGACGCGGTCGCAGATCTGCTCGACCTCCTTCATATCGTGCGTCGTGAGCACCACCGTCGCCCCGTTGCGGACGCGCTCGCGCAAGATGCGGTGTACGACCTCCGCCGAGTGGATGTCGAGGTTCGCGGTGGGTTCGTCGAGATAGAGGATCTGCGGATCGTGCAACAGCGACCGCGCGAGCAAGAGCTTGCGGCGCATGCCGAGCGAATAGCCTTTCACGGGCACATCGCCGGCTTCGTCGAGTTCGACCATCCTCAGACAATCGCGGACCCGCAAACGCGGCACGGCGTAGAGGTCGGCGAAGAATTCCAAGTTGCGCCGGCCGGTGAACTCGTCGAAATGGTTATCGCGGTCCGGGGTGTATCCGAAGAGAGGCTTGATCTCGGACCAGTCCTTCACCACATCCAACCCGCACACCGTCACCCGGCCGGCCGTCGGCACCCGCTGCCCGATGAGCACGCGGATCGTCGTCGATTTGCCCGCCCCGTTCGGCCCGAGGAGCCCGAAAAGTTCGCCCTTGCGGATGTCGAGATTCAGGTTGTCAACTGCGACGAACTTGCCGAACTGGACCCGGAGAGAGTCGATCTGGATGGCGGTATTGGTCATGCTGATGAGCGATCCGATCCCGGATGGATTCCATTGGTTCTTAGCACAGAGTTGAGACAGGATGAACAAGATTTGCAGGATAAAAACGACTATATTTCTTCTTCAAATCCTGCCAATCCTGTTCATCCTGTCCGGTTTTCGATTCGCACTTACTCGAATTCCACTTCGCCGCCGCGCTTCACGTTGAAGTACTTCGCGTTCGGATGGTGGAAGATGATCGCCGTCGTGCTCTGCTCCGGTTCGAGCAGAAATTGCTCGGTCAGACTGATGCCGACGCGGGCGGGATCGATCAGTGCCATCAGCCCGGTTTGGTCTTCGAGCCGCGGGCACGCCGGGTAACCGAAGGCGAAGCGGCGGCCTTGGTAATGCCCCTTGAAGAGCTTGCCGATGGTCGGCGAATCTTTGGCACCGATGCCCCATTCGGCCCGGATGCGCTTGTGAAAATACTCGGCGAACGCCTCCGCCGATTCGACGCCGAGACCGTGGAGGAAAAGGTAATCGGTGTACTGGTCGGATGCGCGGAGAGCGTTGCAGGCCACGGTGACCGCGTGGCCCACGGTCACGGCCATGAAGCCAACTGCATCGACGGCGACGCCATCGATTGTCGGTTCGACGTAATCGCTCAAGCAGAGGAAGTCGCCGAAGTTTTGGCGCGGGAAGGTGAATTCTTGCCGCGGCGTGCGTCGGTCGTCTTCGTAAATCGTCAGTTTTTGTCCATCGCTCGCGGCGGGGAAGAATCCGTACGTCGCCGCGGGGCGCAGGATATTTTCCGCGAGACAGCGGGCCTTCAAGCGGGCGAGCGCGGGTCGGGCCGTGGTTTCGATCTGCTTGGCGTAGACCTTCGGATCGACGCCGCCTTTGACGAACTGCCACTGCGTGCTGAAGAGGGTGAGTTCGTTCAGGTACGGGAACACCTCGGCCATCGGCACGGCATCGACGACGCGGGAACCCAGGAACGGCGGGACGGGAATCGAACTCGTCCGCGGCAGGTTCGGGGCGCGGGCCGGGAGTGCGATTCTCGGTGTCACCGGGATGTCAGCGGCGGTGACGGCCACCGGCTCCCGCTCGAAATCGCGGTTGCCCGACGACTCCATGACCCCTCGGAGGGCGGAACTGCCGACGTTGGCGATCTTCTTCTTCGCCACGATTTGATCCATGATCCGCAGCCCGTCGAAGGCGTCTTCCCCGTAGAAAAGCTGGCCTTTATAGATGTTCCGCAGGTCCACTTCCACGAAGCGCCGATTGAGCGCCGCACCGCCGAGGATCACCGGTGGCGAGAGTTGCCGCTCGTTCAAGGTGATGAGGTCTTCCTTCATAATCACGGTCGATTTCACGAGCAGCCCGCTCATGCCGATGGCGTCGGCGTTCTGCTTCTTGAACTCGGCGATCATCGCATCGACCGACTGCTTAATCCCCAGATTGTAGACCTTGTACCCGTTGTTCGTGAGGATGATGTCGACCAAATTCTTGCCGATGTCGTGGACGTCGCCCTTCACGGTCGCCAAGACAATCTTGCCTTTCTCGGCGCCTTCGACCTTCTCCATGAACTGCTCGAGGTGGGCCACGGCGGCCTTCATCACCTCGGCCGATTGCAGCACGAACGGCAATTGCATCTGCCCGCTACCGAAGAGATCGCCGACGACTTTCATACCGTCGAGGAGCACCCGGTTGATGATCTCGATGGGGCTGTAGGTCTGTCGCGCCAAGTCCAGATCGGCGAATAGCGATTCGCGACGCCCTTGGATCACGGCTTGGCGCAAACGTTCTTCCACCGTCTCGCCGAGGGATTGCCCCTTTTTCGAGACGGTTTTCTTGTCGGCGTAATGCTCGATGATCAATTGCAGCGGATCCTCGGTGCAGTTTCCGGCGGAATCGAACACGCGCTCGTCGAAGAGCAGCCGGCGGGCCAACTCTTTGCCTTCCGGGTCGATGCTGGCGAGCGGCATAATCTTCGCCGCGTGCAAGATCGCGGAATCGAGGCCCGCTTCGAGCGCAAAATGCAAGTAGACGGAGTTGAGCACCTGCCGGGTGTACGGGGCCAACCCGAAGCTGCAGTTGCTCAGGCCGATGTGCGTGAGGGCGCCGGGCAGATTCTTCTTGATCAGCCGGATCGCTTCAAAGGTCTCGAGCGCGCTCTTGCGCGTCTGCTCTTGGCCCGTTGAAACGGGGAAGACCAGCGGGTCGAACATGAGGTCCGACGGCGGGATCTTGTATTCGTCCACGACGATGTCGTAGATGCGCTTGGCGACACCGAACTTCCACTGCGCCGTATCGGCTTGCCCGACCTCGTCGATGGTCAACGCCACGAGGGCGGCGCCGTACTTCTTCGCGAGCAGCGTCTTCGGATCGAGCGTCTTGCGGCCGTCTTCCAAATTGATCGAGTTGATGATCGTCTTACCGCTGCACAACTTTAACGCCGCTTCGATCACGGGCAACTCGGTGCTGTCGAGCATCAGCGGCACCGTCACGACTTCGTTGTAGCGCTTGACGACTTCTTGGATGTCGCGGACGCCGTCGCGGCCGACGTAATCGACGCACACATCGAGGATGTGAACACCCTCGCGCTCCTGTTCCTTGGCCATTTCGACGAGGCCGTGCCAGTCGTCTTTCTCGAGGAGTTGCTTGAACTTCCGCGACCCGTTGGTGTTGGTGCGTTCGCCGACGAGCAAGGGTTTTTGATCGACGTACAAATCTTGGGCGCTCTGCAAGCTCGACACGGCGGGAAGGTATGTCGGCTTCCGTATCGCCTGCGTCTTGCCGCGGAGTTGGGCGGTGACCGACGCGAGGTGCTCTTTGGTGGTCCCGCAGCAACCGCCGACGATGTTCACGCCGAATTCGACCACGAAGCGCTCGAGCCAATGCGTGAGGCCCGCGGGGTCGAGCGGGAAGTATGTTTCGTCCCCGCGCGTTTGCGGCATCCCGGCATTCGGCAGCGCGCTGAGCAACTTCGTGCAGTGCCGGCTGAGATGGCGGATGTCGTCGAGCATCAAGTCGGGTCCGACCCCGCAGTTCATCCCGATGACGTCGATCTCGTCGATGGGGTTCAACGCGACGAGCGCGGCCGGGATGTCGGTGCCCGGCAACATCTTCTTGTTTTCGTTGATGATCGTGAGCTGCACCATCAACGGCAGGCGCACGCCGGCGCGTTTCATTTCTTCGATGGCGGTGATCGCGACGCACTTGGCTTGCAACACATCAAAACAGGTTTCGATCAGGATCGCATCGACGCGCTCCTCGATCATAATTTGGATCTGCCGGCGATAGGCGTCGGCGAGTTTGTCGAAATCGGCGTAGATACTCGGATCGGTGAGCGACGGCATCTTCGTGCCCGGCCCGACCGAGCCGATCACGAAGCGCGGCCGCGATGGGGTCGAAAATTCCTCCGCCACTTCCCGGGCGAGGCGGATGTTGAGTCGGTTGATCTCGTCGAGTTTGTGAGCCATCCCGAATTCGTCGAGGACAATTTTCGTCGCGTTGAACGTGTTCGTTTCGATCCCGTCGCAGCCCGCTTCGAAGAAACCCCGGTGAATCTCGCGGATCCATTCGGGGTGCGTGTAGACCAGCGAGTCGGAGAGATTCAGCAGCGACTTTCCATTGGGCGAATACCCCCAATCGGCATCGGTCGGGCGGTACTTGTGCAGGCTGGTGCCCATACCGCCGTCGAGGATCACGACGCGCTCGCGGGCCGAGGTCAAAAAATCGGTCGCCATGGATCACCGTCCGCGGAATCTACGATTCAAACAACGAGATTAGAATAGGAGATCGGGTTCGCAGGAACGATGTGCACTCGCAGCCCATGCACAAAAAAAGGCCGGCCCGCTTCATCCGTGAAGCGGGCCGGTCGGCCGACAGCGTCTTGCGACGGCCCCACGGCTGGCATGATTGACGCGGCCCCATCCCATCCGATCGGCGAAAGCGGTGCCGATAGGCGGGTTCAGCATCCGTGCTCGCCGTGCGTCCGTGCGCGGCTCGGGGTCGGTCGGCCAGAATCCGTGGTGAATCAACGCCCGCGGGTCGAGAATCCGCGGCGGCGGTGGGCGATCATGTCCGAATGGTGGAAGCAATCGAGAACTTGAACAGAACGCCCCGGCGGAATGGCCGGGCGGTGCGGGATGCATGCGAAAGCGTTTCGTCGAGACGATCTTGGAGGATCGGGTCCGTCATCCAAAAACTCCGATGCGGAATCGAAAGCGTCGTTCGCTCGGCATAGATTAGCGGACCGGATGGATCAATCAAGCGGAATCTAACGACAGTGGGTTGTCAGTGGGATTATCGCGATTGCCCCTCTCATTTCAGGGGTAAAGCTGTATTCGAAGCCGCGACAGATGCGGAGTCAATAGAAGAGCGACGGACGAACCGGCCCCCCGCGCGGGGCCCGTCGTTGAACCCAAAGTCTTTGCCGGACGGTGTGTAGGTCGAGTGCGTAGAATCGGTGAGAAAAGAATGTGGAAAATAAAGAAAATGCCTCCACCTGTGCCGTGCGGGACAACCTCCGGGAACCCGTCATTGAAGAGGGGACCTCACGCCCGATTGCTGGATCCCACTACAGTCCGACTCTCGCGAGTCGGGATGGGCTTGCAGGCCGCGGCCGTTTTGAGAAGGCCCCCAAGACGGTTTTGTGGGTTCACCGCAGACAAACGCCCGAACACGAACACCGCAGAGGCACAGTGATAGTAGGCCGCCCCACGTGTCGAAACA
Source organism: Fimbriiglobus sp. (assembly GCA_043737155.1). Taxonomy (GTDB): domain Bacteria; phylum Planctomycetota; class Planctomycetia; order Gemmatales; family Gemmataceae; genus JALHQU01. The sequence goes on from JAYTBD010000609.1 coordinate 7,943, forward strand.
AGTCGCGTGCAATCCCGAGTACACTCTTCGGATTGGTTGCGAAGCTCTTCCTGACTGACCTCTGAAAACTGATTGCCGACGACTGTCGTGCTCAAGCCGTTCACAAATGAATTTCGGCCAACCCACGTTTGACTTCTGAAGTCCGGCTTCGACTTCGGAAGTCGTTGAGAGTGGGCGAAGCCCGTAGTTCGAACGCTCCGAAAGGACTTCCGAAGTCGAAGCCGGACTTCGGAAGTCGGCGCGGTAGTCAAAAGCGCCCCGCATCAGTTCCCGCGGGTGCCAAAATCGAGAGGTGCACCCTCGATCTCGGCCGAGTTGACGCTCCGACGATCGCCGGTTACCTTACATTCATTGGCCCCACACCACTCCGTACCCCCTATGCCCGCTCCGGCTTCGACTAAGCCCACCCGGGAACAAGCCGTTCTCGAACGGTGCCAAGAGACCATCGGCTACCGCTTTCGGAGACCCGAACTCCTCCGCGCCGCCCTCACGCACTCCTCCGGGGCCAACACTCGGCAAACGTCCAACGAACGGATGGAATTCCTCGGCGACAGCGTCCTCGGCCTCATCGCCTGCGAACAGCTCTACCACCGCTTCCCCGAGTTCCAAGAGGGCGATCTCACCAAGGTCAAGTCGGTCGTCGTCAGCGGGAAGTCCTGCGCCGAATTCAGTCGGACATTGAAACTCGGCGAGTACCTGTTTCTCGGAAAAGGGCTGCTGCAGTACGGTGAGATGCCGGCGAACATCATGGCCGATGTCTTCGAGGCCTTGGTCGCGGCCATTTTCTTCGACGGCGGCTACGACGCGGCGAAAACGTACGTCCTGCAATTCATCGGACCGGAAATCGAACGCGTCGCCGAAGAGGCGCTGGCCAGCAATTCCAAATCGCAATTGCAGCAAGTGGCACAGCGCGAGTTCGGCAGTACCCCGCGCTA
>JAYTBD010000610.1:0-3661 GCA_043737155.1 Fimbriiglobus sp.
GCGGGAACCAAGGCCGTGGCCGTGCGATTCGCCGTGAGCGAATCGTGGGTCCGACGCCTCAAGCAGCGTCGGGCGGCGGGGGCCGGGGTGGCCCCCCAATCCTGCCGGAACAAGCGGGTGCCCCTGCTGGCGGCCCGCGCCGAGGAGATCCGGACGCTGATCGCCGCGACCCCCGACCTGACCCTGGCCGAAATCCGCGCGAAGCTCGGCGTGGCCGTCGCCCTCGCGACCCTGTGGGCGGCCGTCGCCCGGCTCGGGCTGACGGTCAAAAAAAAGTCCGGCGGGCGACCGAGCAGGACCGGCCGGACGTGAAGGCGAAGCGCGACGATTGGAAGATCGAGCAGCCGACGCTCGACCCGGCGCGGCTGGTGTTCCTCGACGAGACTTGGGCGAGCACGAACATGACCCGGACCTACGGCCGCAGCCCCAAGGGCCAGCGTTTGGTGTGCGGCGTCCCGCACGCGCACTGGAAGACGACGACGTTCGTGGCGGCGCTGCGGTCCGACGGCATGACGGCCCCGATGGTGATCGACGGGGCGATGACCGGCGATCTCTTCGTGGCCTACGTCGAGCAAATCCTCGTGCCGACCCTGCGGCCGGGGGACGTGGTGATCCTCGACAACTTGGTCTGCCACAAGCGGGCCGGGGCGCGGCAAGCCATTGAGGCGGCCGGGTGCACGCTGAAGTTCCTGCCACCGTACAGCCCCGATCTGAACCCGATCGAGCTGGCCTTCTCGAAGCTCAAGGGGATGCTGAGGTCGGCCGGGGAGCGGACGATGGAGGGACTGTGGGACTTCCTCGGGAAATCCTTGGACGCGTTCGCCCCCGACGAGTGCCGCCGCTACTTCCGGCACGACGGTTATGGAAAGGATCCGCCGCTACAAGGAACGTGAAACGAGACTAAAATTGCCGAAACAGCTTAACAGGGTTGAACCGCTAGCCGGGGCACGAAGGTTGCTTTTCCCGGCTGACTCGTCCTTCGACAGCTCAGTAATCTCGGAGAAAGCCATGACGGCTCGTCGATCCGCGTTCACCCTGATTGAACTCTTGGTTGTGATCGCGATTATCGCCATCCTGATTGGGCTCCTCCTCCCGGCCGTCCAGAAGGTCCGCGAGGTGGCGGCCCGGGTGAAGTGCCAGAACAACCTGAAGCAACTCGCCCTCGGCGTTCACAACTACCAGTCCGCCTACGGTATCTACCCGCCAAGCATGCTCGCCCCGGTCCGGTCAGCCTTCTCGACCAACAACGAATCGTGGGGGGTGTGGGGTCGCATCCTGCCACAAATCGAGCAGGGGAACTTGTATGCGAAAGCGGTGCTCGAATCCCCCTGGGACACGCCACCGAATAGCACGAACAACATCGGCCCGACTCGTATCCCTCTCCTCCTCTGCCCGAGCGAAGTGAACGACACGGTGCGGACCAAGAGCGGTCAGCCGTACTGCCACCCGCTCACGTACGGGGTCAACTGCGGCACGTGGCTCGTATTCGACCCGGCCACCGGTCAGGGTGGGGACGGGGCGTTCTTCCCGAACTCCAAGCTCGGCCCGACGGCTTTCACCGACGGTATGTCGAACACCCTGATGGCGTCTGAGGTAAAGGCGTTCACCCCGTACAGCCGGAATATGACCAATGCCCCATCATCCACCCCGCCGGCGTCCCCGGCGGACGTGGCCGCCCTTGTACTAGCCGCTCCGGACAAGAAGATGGGGGCCACCACGAACGACAACACCGGGCATACCGAGTGGCCAGACGGCCGGGTCCACCACGGCGGTTTCACCACGGTCCTCCCCCCAAACACGAAGGTGCCAGTCAGCTACGGCGGGCAGGAGTACGATGCCGACTTCAACAGCCGCCAAGAGGGGAGCAGTGCGACCATCCCGACCTATGCGGCCATCACCGCCCGCAGCTACCACACCGGCGGGGTGGTGAATGTGGCCATGATGGATGGGTCGGTTCGGTCGGTGAGCAAGAATGTTTCGCAAGCGGCGTGGCGGGCGGCCGGCACTCGGCACGGCGGGGAGACGCTCGGGCTCGATTGAGAATGAAGCTCCCGGCAGGAAACGGTGGGTGTAGTCGAGCGGAGTCTGGCTCTATTCGGTCTCCGAGGCGACCTCACCGCCGGCCCGGGTAATGAGCTTCCGCAGGGTCCGCGGGTCCATCGACTCGCGTAAGAAAGCAATGTGCCCGTCGCAGAACACAGCGTGGGCCCCGCCCGGGTGGAAGCTGAAGAGTTCCTCGTTCGGGCCGCAGTTGTTGTTCTTCCACGGGCAGGACGCCGGACCGCCTGTCGGCCACCGGTTGTTGTTGATGCCCTTCGAGATGCCGATCGCACAGTCCGGCTCGGCCCACCGGTAGAGCTGCCGCATTCCCCCAAGCGGGTCCGGATACTCCATCGTCATGGTCTCGTTCCGCCCGACGTCTTCGCCGATGGCAATGGTGTTACTCGTCCCGTCGGTGATCGACAGGACCGAACGTTTGCCGAGGATGAGCCCGCCGTCGGCCCGGGTGAGCTTGTTCCGGTCCCCGGTGCCCGGGTCGATGTCCACGTAGTACACCGGACTGTAGTCCGTACATCCGTACCCCTGAGAGTCCTTCGCCTCCGGGCGGAGCGGGTTGCTCGGACAGACGAGGAGGCCGAGTGCCGTTTTCGCGGCTGCCTGGTTGCCCGGGGTGGCGTTGTAAGCTTTCGTGAGGTCGAACTCTCGGTACACGTTATCCTGCTCGATGTACGGCAGAATCAGAGTGAACGTGGAGTGCAACTCGAACGCGACGGACGCCGGGGTCGTGGTGTAGTTCGTCCCCTGGCCACTCGACGGGAGGTGCCCGTTCGCACTCTCGTAGTTGTGGAGCCCGATGCCGAGCTGGCGGAGCTGGTTCTGGCACTTGGTGCGGGCGGCGGCCTCGCGGACCTTCTGGACGGCCGGGAGGAGTAACCCGATGAGCACCGCGATGATGGCGATGACGACGAGAAGCTCGATGAGCGTAAAGGCGGTACGGCGGGCGGGCACGGTAGCACTCCGGGTGGAATTCGTTTGACGTCTGCCCTGAAGACAAGATGTTATCCACACGGACTTGCCCGGCCACCCGAAAATCCGAGGGGGGACGGGGTGGTCTCCGGACAGTAGGTTGACTACCCGGCTCGGCGAACGGAAAATGACTCCACTTCCTGCCCCGCCGCCCGCTCAGCGAGTTACCCCGTGGCCAAGCAACGCGACCGGCTCCAGCCCGAACGCTGTGCCGAGGTGCTGGCGTCACTCGCCGCACCCGAGCGGCTCCGCATCATCCTGCTCCTGGCCGACGGCGAGCGGAACGTGACGCAGATTATCGACGGAGCGGCCATCCCCGCACTCAACGTGTCGCATCATCTGACCGTTCTCAAGCACGCCGGGCTGATTCGCGGGGAGAAGCGAGGGCGGTTCGTGGTTTACTCGATTACCCCCGAAGTCCTGGCCGAGGTGGTTGATGCCGGGGTGTCGAAAGAGGCACTCAACCTGGGCTGTTGCCAACTCGTTTTGCCCCCGGACGAATGACCCCGCATCAAGTCATCATTGCCACGCGGCGGAAATTTCTGTGTGCGGCTGCGACGGATCAAATTGGCTGAAACATCAAGCTTCGCCCCGCCGATTGCCCCGCATAACCGGTCACTTACGTACCACCAAT
>JAYTBD010000611.1:0-3660 GCA_043737155.1 Fimbriiglobus sp.
CGGATCGTGCTGGAACTCAGCAGCGGCCAATCGGAAGCGGTCGCGGCGGCGCTGAAGCGGGCCAAGGATCTCGGCGGGAACGGCATCGGCGATGCGGAGAACTCGCTCGGGGTCACGACGCGGGTAACCTTCGACGAATTAGACAAGTACCGTGCCGCGGTCGTGGCGCTGCGCGAGAACGACAAGACGGTGGTGCTGACGGCGCACGACTGGCTCTGGGAACTGGCCCGCGAGTGGCCCCGGGGTCGCAAGGAGTTGAGTTTGAAGGTGCAGCGCGGCGCCGATACTCCGACGCTCGAGTTCACCCCGAAGACGGTGACGTTCTACCCGACGCAACTTTACGAAACGATCAGCATGGTGCTGATCACGCTGCTGCTGGTTTGCTTCCAACCGTTCCGCCGGCACCACGGCCAAGTGATGGTGCTGCTGATGCTGACCTACGGCGTCCACCGCTTTCTCAACGAGGCGATCCGCATCGAGCCGACGTATAGCTACGGGCTGACGCTGTCGCAGTGGATCAGCGTGGCCATCGTGATCGCGGGGATTCTGCTGGAGTTGTTCCTGCGCGCGACGCAAGTGAAACTGGCACCCGGCCCGCAGCCAATGGGCAGGGAGACGCAGGCGGTGGCGAGTTGATGAAGTCTATCCGGGCGACGATGGCGCCGACTAGAGCCAACCCCGATCATTCGCCCGGGCTTGGAGCTTCTTGCTTTTCCTGTAGCACTCTTTGTCGGTCACACCCGTGAAGTCGACAATCGCGTGTTCGGGGCAATCGGGGAGCGGATCGGGCCGCGTGGGCAAACTCTCGGTCGAACATTCATCGACCGAAAGGGCGGTCGTTCCGGCCGAGGCCAGATTCCAGATCGCAGTGTAGTGAAGAAAAGCGGCATCGGGGGCGATTTGATCGCCATCGTAGACGGATAGTTTGAAATCGTCTTTCGGGGTCGGTCGAAAAGCTTGTGAAGTGGCGAAGCCAGCTTGGATCCAACTGGGGTGAATCTGCCGCAGCAGCAACGTTGCCCCGGTCATCGGCTCGCGGCCTCAAAGCGGCGGATCTGTTGCGTCAACCAGTTCCAATCGGTTGCGGAAGCGAGATCCAGACCCCGGCTCTCTTCGGCATCCGTGTTCAAATGCAGCGCGTGCCACTCTCCCGTCTTGACCGCGAGGTCGATATCCAACGAAAGCGCCCAAGGTTTCAGCGACCATTCCGCGAGTATCCGCCCTTCCGGAGTCGGGAACAGGTACGGGAGCGGTGCACCGTCCGGATAATGCCTCTCGAATGCTTCGGCGAGCCAATCGAGCCCGTGTTGCGAAGGGGCCGTGCCCGCGCCATCGAGCCAACCATCGCGGAGCAATTTCAATTCATCAACGCGCGCCCGGATATCGAGCGGATCGAGAATCATCGCCAGTTTCGCGTTCGATCCCGGTGCCATCAGTTCAATCGACATTGGAATCGCCCCTTTCCCGCTATTCTATCCCGCCCGCGTCCTTCGCTCTTCTTCGTACTTGTGCAGCTTGTTGTAGAGCGTCTTCAAGCTGATTCCCAACTCGTTGGCGGTCGCTTGCTTGTTGTACTTATTCTGCGCATAGACCGTCAGGATGTATTCCATCTCCACGTCGGCGAGGGTCTTCATCCCGTTGGCGTGCGGGTTGAAATTCGTCGGCATCGATAGCGTCGCGGGGGCGTCGGCCAGCCGCGGTTGCACCGAATAACTCGGCGCGGCCGCCAGCCTGGCCCGGACTTCCATCGGCAGGTGCTGGGCCGTGATTGGCTGGTTCCCCGAGACGATCCACGCGTACTCCATCGCGTTCTTCAGCTCGCGGATGTTCCCTTTCCAATTGTAGGCGAGCAACACATCCATCGCTTCGGCCGTCAGCAGGTTGACGACCATTTCCATCGGCCGTTTCGACACGAGCGCCAGCAGGTGCACGGCCAAGTCGGGGATGTCCTGCTTGCGGTCGCGCAGCGGCGGCAGGTGGATGTGGAACATGTTGAGCCGGTAAAGCAGATCCTCGCGGAACTCCCCGGCCTCGATCATCTTCGGCAAGTCCTTGTTCGTGGCGGCGATCACGCGCACGTCGGAGTAGGTCGCCTCGGTGGCGCCGAGCGGTCGGACTTCGCCGGACTCCAAGAAGCGCAGCAGCTTCACCTGGATGTTCTTGTCGAGATCGCCGAGTTCATCGAGGAAGAGCGTGCCGGTGTGGGCGACTTCGAACAGGCCCTTGCGATCGCGGTCGGCGGTGCTGTGCGAACCCTTCTTATGGCCGAAGAGTTCGGACTCGGCGAGGTTCTGATTTAGCGTGCCGCAGTTGACCGGCACGAACGGCAGATCGGCGCGTTTGCTGGCCAAGAACAAACTCCGGGCGACGACTTCCTTGCCGGTGCCGGTTTCACCCGTGATGAGCACGCGGGCATCGGTCGGCCCGAGTTGTTCGATGAGCCTCAGCACCGGCTGCATGGCGGGGCTGCTGCCCACCATCAGGCTCGGCCCCTCGGCCGCTTGCACGCGCGCTTCGAGCGCGGCGGCTTTGCTCTTCAACCGCTTCTTGTCGGCGGCGCGGAGGAGCACCGCTTCGATCTCGCTCATTTTGCAGGGCTTGCGCAGGTAATCGCAGGCCCCGAGGCGCATAGCCTGCACCATGCTCTCTTCGCTGGCGTACCCGGTCATCATCACGGCGTCGGTGTCGGGCGAAATCTGCTTCAACCGCTGCAGCACGTCGATGCCGGTCATGTCCGGCATGCGGATGTCGAGGATGGCGAAGTCGAAGTTCTGCTGCGCGATGGCCTGCAGCGCCGTCGTCCCGTTGGGGCAGACGGTCACATCGTGCCCGAGCCGCGGCAGCTCGGTCCGCATGAACTCTTGCAACGAGCGCTCGTCGTCCACGAAAAGGACGCGGAGTCGGTTCGGATTGTTCGGGATCGCCAAGGGTCTGCTCCGATATTCCATCGGCCCGCGGGCGGCCGGTTTTCGATCCGGGGTTTGGGGTTTGGGGTGTTGGGTATGGGAAGAACATCTGCGCTCTTCCCATACCCTACACCCCACACCCAATACCCAACTCACGCCGCCCGGCTACCCGGGAACGGCACCGTGTCCACCGCTTCCGTCCGCGACTCGCGTAGGTCCGGCCGCGTCTCCGCCGCCCGCAGGGGTAGCCGCACCACGAAGGTGCTCCCCTGCCCGGCGCCGGCGCTTTGGGCCAGGATCGATCCGCCGTGCTGATCGACGATCTGATGGCTGATGCTCAAGCCCAGCCCGGTGCCGTTGCCGGTGCGATTGCGCGTGTAGAACGGCTCGAAGATGTTGTCGAGCACGTCGGTCGTCATGCCGCAGCCGGTGTCGGTGAAGGTCATCGTCGCGGTTTCGCCGTCGCTCGTGAGCACCACCGTCAAGTTGCCGGTGTCGTCCATGCTGTCGAGGGCGTTGACGACCATGTTCAGCACCACCGACTTCACATCGGGGCCGCTGCACAGGGCCGTGATCTGCCCCGGCGGTTGGAAGATCAACTGCTTGCCGCGGGCGCTCGGCAAATGCTGGGCGACTTGCAAAACGTCTTCGATCAGCCCGCAGAGTTCGGTCGGCTCGCGCCGCCCGCCGCTGCGGCTGAAGTCGAGCAGCTTCTGCGTGATCTGCTTGCAGCGGAAGGCTTCCTGCTGGATCA
>JAYTBD010000612.1:0-8863 GCA_043737155.1 Fimbriiglobus sp.
TGGAGAAAATCACGCGCTGCCAATCGCTCCTGCTCGGCTGTTGGCGGGGAGCCCGACTGAAGATTCCCCGCTGGCGTTGCTAAACTGACTGTCAGTAACGGAGATCACCCGCGCAAACGTCGTCCGACTTCACCTTTGCCGGCCTGCAATTTGTTCTGGACCAATTCCACGATTTGCTCGAGCATCTCCAAATACTCGGTCCCGGCGAGCGTCCGCACCTGCGCCAACAACCGGCGGCGCCGCTCGATCATTTCCACGCATTGCTCCACGCCGAGCCGCTCGAGCGAGCCGCCGGGAGCCTGCATCCCCAGTAGTTCCTCAACTTCCTCGGCGTTGAAGTCCGCGGCCCGCTCTTCGTTGCGTTCGAGCCACACCGTCAATTCGGGCAGCGTCGAACTCCCCGCGAGCATCTTCAACAGCGCTTCGTCCGCGGGGCGCTTCCCGTGCATCCGCGGGAGCAGTCGTTCCAGCGGCAGCGTGCGGAGTTCGTTGACCGTCAGGCCCAGCGCCTCGGCGCATTGGCTGATAGTCGCGTTGCGTAACCGGCGGCGGGCGTCCGAATTCAGAATGGTGCGGACTGTGTGTCGGTTGAGTTGCGAGATGCGGGCGAAGTCTTCTTGGTTCCAGCCCCGCTCTTCGACGAGGCGGGCGATTTTGTTCGCCAGGTCCGTGACTTCGAGCGCGCTCTTCGCCATAGCTGTCCCCGCGCGGTCTATCCTTGCCACCCCGCTGCAATCCTACAGCGGCCCCGCGCCGACGCCAGTTGGAATGACGCAAATTCGCCGAAGATTCCCGGTCGATGCACGAAGCCCGGACATCGCGGGGATGGCCGGGCTGCGGAGAAGCGCGAGTCCGATGACCCCCGATTCGGGTCAGTACTTGGCGGCGGTGCCGCCGAGTTCCGGGATGCGGAGTTCGTCCGGGGCGAGCGTCGTCGTCTTCGGCTTCACTTCGGACTTGGGAGGAGCGGGCATCTCCTTCGGTGGGGGAGTGGTGCCGCCGGGAGCGACCAGAGCCGGGCCGGTGTGACAGCCCGAAACCGCCGGGGCTTCGCAGCAATCGTCCGACTTCTTGTGGCAGAGTTTGCCTTTCAAGCGGCTGAAGAAGCCCATCTTGCTCCCGCAACCGCTATCGCAATGGCCGGTGAACAGCGAGTGGCTGTCCATCGGACTGCAAGCCGGTGCGGACGGGGCTGGGGCCGGGGGACACGGTGTCGGAGCGGCCACGGGGGCCGGAGCGCAGGGTGCCGGACAAACCGGTTCGCAGTTCTTTTCGGAGCTTTTCTTGCAACTCAATTTCGCGCGGATTCGGGCGAACAAGCCCAGGCGGGGGCCGCTGGAATCGTCGCAGCAGACCGAAGCGGACGGTGCCGGGGCCGAGCCGCAGCCGCCGCAACCGGCGGTGCCGACGACGGGGGCCGGGGTCGGGTGGACGTGGCCGGGTGCCGGTTCCGCGCCGGCCATCCAAGCCGTACTCAGGATCAAGAACGTCGCATTCACTGGGGAACCTCCGAGAGTCAGGGGGTGCGTCATGGTGCAGCGGAGGGAAATTCGCCCCGCTCGTACCGGGCTTCCTCGTGGAAAGACTCGCTATTCGTCATCGGCGGTCGCGTCGGGTCGCCCGAGAACGATTGCTTAAAAACACCGGCGTTCTTAGGATTGCCCGTGCGGTTCCGCCGCGTGCGCGAGCCTCGCCAAATGCGCGGATCGCGCCGCCCGCCCGGATCATTCCACTCCCCGCCTCCCGGCCGAGGATCGCTTGCCGCCCACTCCACGCGATTGGCACCTCGACCCGCAGGACGACGACGGGGTGCGCAGGTTGGCCTCGGCCGCACAGATCCCCCCGGTGATCGCGCGATTGCTCTGGAACCGGAATGTCCGCGATCCCGCCTCGGCGAAGCATTTCCTCGCCTCGCCGATGACCGACCTCCATCCCCCGGAATTGCTTCCCGGCATCCCCGAAGCGTCAGTGCGGATTTGGGCTGCGGTGCAAGCCCGCCGGAAGATCGTCGTCTACGGCGACTACGACGTCGACGGCACCACCGGCACGTCCATTCTGTTGTCGCTGCTCCAGAAACTCGGCGCCGATGTCGGCTACTACGTGCCGCACCGCCTCGACGAAGGGTATGGCTTGAATGCGGATGCCGTGCGGAAGCTCGCGGGGGAAGGGAAGCAACTCCTCATCACGGTCGATTGCGGCATCGGCAGCGTCGCCGAAGCGCTCGTGGCCCGCGCGGTCGGCATCGAGTTGATCATCACCGATCACCACGAAATGAAGGAGACCCTCCCGGCCGCGGACGTGCTCGTCCATCCGCGGCTGCCCGGTTCGCGCTACCCGTTCGGGGAGTTGTCCGGTGCGGGCGTCGCCTTCAAACTCGCGTGGGCCATCGCCCAGCGCGCGAGCAACGCCGACCGGGTGCTGCCCGAATTGCGCGAAGCGCTCCTCGATCTGTTGGGTCTCGCCGCGCTCGGCTTGGTGGCCGATGTCGTGCCTTTGCGCGATGAGAACCGCGTCATCGTCAAGCACGGGTTGAAGCGCTTGGTCGCTCGACCGTCCATCGGCGTGCGGGCCCTGCTGACCGCGGCCGGATTCGCCGAAGACAAACCGGTCCGCGCGGAGGACGTGAGCTTCCGGCTCGCCCCGCGCATCAATGCCGCCGGTCGACTCGGTTACGCGGGGTTCGTGGTCGAACTGCTGACGACGACGAACCGGAAGAAGGCCGAGGAAATCGCCACCTATTTGGAGAGCCAGAACGGGGAACGCCAGACAATCGAGCGTAAGATCGTCAAGGAAGCGAAGGAGTTGGTCGAAGCCGGGGGGTTCGACACCGCCCCCGCCATCGTGCTCGGTTCGACCGACTGGCATCCCGGCGTCGTCGGCATCGTCGCGGGTCGAATGGCCGAATTCTATGCCCGCCCCACGCTCATCGTGGCATTGAAGGAAGGAGATGCCGCCAGCGCCGGCTCCGGTCGGTCGGTCGTCGGCTTCGCCCTGCACGAAGCGCTGATGGCCTGCGACGATGTGCTCCTCGGCCACGGCGGGCACGCCGCGGCCGCGGGGTTCCGCGTCGCGCCCACCCGACTGGATGAACTGCGCGAGCGCTTCTGCGCCGCGGTGATGGCCGTGTTCCCCGATGGCTTGCCGAAACCGCGCTTGCGGCTCGACGCCGAGATCCCGCTCGGCGCGCTGAGCTACGGACTGATGAAGGACATCGACCGCTTGGAACCTTACGGCGCGAACAATCCGCGCCCCCGCTTCTTGGCCAGCGGTTTGAAAATCGAAGGGGAACCGCGCAAGATCGGCGTGGGCGAACGGCACTTGTCCTTCCGCGTCCGACAGGGTCAGTCGATCGTGCGCTGCGTCGCCTTCGGCTTCGCCGATCGCATCGACGAACTGATGTCCGGCGGCGGCGATTGCTCTTTGGCGTTCACCCCGAAAGTCAACGAATGGCAAGGGCGGACGAGCGTCGAAATCGAAGTGGTCGATTTCCGCCCGACGGCGCTGCCGGTGCTGTGTTGACCCGACGGGATTTGTTAGCCCGATGGATCCCGTTAGCCCGTTGCGCTAGCAAGGGCGTCGGGTGGAGTCCGCGATACCCGACGACAGGCCTATGCCGAACCGCGGAGCCGTATCTTCGGAGGTCAGCGGTGTCGGGTGGAGTCCGCGACACCCGACACCCTCGCTAGCGCGTCGGGCTAACAAATCCCGTCGGGCTAACAAATCCCTCGCTGCCAATGGCCACCGCTCTCACTTCGGAACATTCATCGTCTTGATCTCCTCCGCCCGGCGCTTCCAACGACCCGCCCCGGCGGCGCGCTGATCGGCGGTGCCGCCCGCGTCGTAGGTCATCAGATCCTTGCTCGCGAGCGACGCCGGATCGACGATGTGCGAGAGCAGGAAGAAATTGATCTCGCGCTCGGCCAACTCCGGGGCGACCAAGCCTTCGACGAGCGCATCGATGGTCGCGGGGTCGGTCCGTTCCGCGGGCGTCAGGCCGCGGAGGCGGAACACCCACGACTCGGCCGCGGCTTTGTCCATCCGCAGTTTGTCTTGGGCGATCGCGCGGATCCCCCCTTCCGCATCCGGCTTGGCGGCTAGTGCGGACCGCAACGCCATGATCGCGGTCAGCCGGCAGAAGGGGCGCTCGGGGTCGTTCACAGCATCGACAACGCGGGTGAACTCGCCGATCGAAGCCAAAGCGTAGACGGCGAAGCGGCTGCCGAAGACGGTTTCATCGGTGAACAGCGCTTTGGGGACTTGTTGGATTTCCGTCAGCGCGCTCGCGACCGGCTTCCCCGGTTCCAGCGTCTTGGCGAACTTGTCGAGCGCGGCCCGCGTCGGCTTGGCCACGGCTTCGACCGGGAAAACCGCGAAGCGGTCGAAGTAGCCGGCGTCCGGTTCTTTCAATTTCGGATCGGGCACACGGGGGCCTTGCAGCCGCCCGCCTTTGCTGGTCCAAACCACGATCTGCTTCGCCGGGATCGCCGTGAGATCTTTTTGACGGGCTTTGAGTTTCGCCGAACCGGCGATGGTCGAAAGGACCGCGACCGTCTGCGGCAACTCCGGCGGTTGGCCCGGCATCGGTTCGTGCGTGAGTTCGAGCACCGCTTCCGTTTTCGCATCGGGCAGTGTGATGTCCCAGATTTCCGTGAGAAACCGCACGCGCACTTTCGCGCCGCCGGCTTTGTTGGTGTTGAAGTAAACCCGGCCGACATGCAGCGTCAATTCGGCGTCGAAACCCTGCGGGGCGAGGTGCAAGGTCACCGCGGTCTCGAGGACGCGGAAGCCGAGCAACTCGGGGAGATTGCCCCAAAGCTCGGCCGTGAGGCCGCCGTCGAACTTCAACTTGGTGCGGTACCCCGGCAAGCAGATGAGCCGATCCGAGGAGGACAACTCCCCGCCGCCGGCGACGCGCGACCACGCTTCTTCCCCGGCGACTTGCGCCACCAGCACATGCTCGTCCACGGCGTCGAGCTTGGCGACCGCGATCCGCCCGGCCATCGGCTCGGCGGGCGGCGCCGGCTCCACGGGAGGGACGATCGGGGGCATCGGCTCCATCGGCGTCGGCATCGGTTCGACCGGCTTGATCTCTTCCGGCTTGGTCGGTGGCGTCCCGACGGCTTTGGTCGGTTCGGTTTCCATCTTGGTCGCCGGAGTCGTCGACACCGTTTCCGTTGTCGCCGTCGTGGTCGCGAGCCGGTTACTCGGCCACGCCATGTACGCCGCGATTGCGAAGCCGAAGAGCAGGGCGGCCACGGCGGACCACTTCAACACTTGCAACAGAAGAGGCTGCGATTTGGAATAGGCCGACATGCCCAGCAAGAAGGGGGCGTCGCTGTCGTCCATCGCGCTCGCCGGGTCGATCGGCATCCCGCCGACGGGAATGGTCGTCCCCGGCCGGCGATTCGGAATCGACTCGGCCCCCTTCACGAGGCCGTACATGCGCCGCACGGCCGTGGGCGGGACGAGGACTTGCTCCGAGAGCACCAGCGTGAGAATCTGATGGCACGCGGCCACTTCCGCGAGGTGGACGTCCGAAGTCAGGCAGGTCTCCTCGAACTCGGCGAGTTGCTCGGCGTGCAGGCCGTCGCTCAAGTAGGTCGCCACGGTGTTCGGGTCGGACGGACTGCCTTGCTCGGTGGCGTTCGGCGGTGTCGACAATCCGCGGCGACGGGTGACCTTGCGGATGCGCTCGACGAGTTCGAGCGCGCTCGGGCTTTCGGCGAGCTTCTGCCCGATGACTTTCGCTTGAGCGGGATCGAGTGTATCGTCCAAATAGGCCAAGAGTGTGCGGAGCGTGAGTCGCATGGAAAGTCCTCGATTCGTGTTCCTCTGCATTTGTTAGTGGCGGAGCGGGGTCGGTTTCGTGCAGAATTCTGGAAAGAATTCCGAGGTGCTCCTTCCTATGCGATTCGCTCTTCTCATCTCCGCCGCGATTCTGACTTGGCCATTGTCGGCCGCCGAACCTGCCGTCGGTTTCAAACTCCCTCCCGGTTTCGAGATCACCCCGTTCGCGGGACCGGACTTGGCCAACGACATTTACACGCTGCACATCGACGCGGACGGTCGGATCGTCGTCGCCGGGCGCGGCTACGTCCGGCAGTTGATCGACGCGGACAACGACGGCAAAGCGGACAAGGCGGTCGAACTGATCCCCGCGCCGAAAGGGGGGCCGATGGGCCTGCTCTGGGAGAAGGAGACACTTTACGTCGTGGTCGATGGCGGACTCCGGTGCTATCGGGGTGTCACCGGAAAGGCACCGAGCACCGAGAAGCCGACGATGGTGCTCGCGATCAAAGCCGATGGCGAGCATGCCGCCCACGCCGTGCGGCGCGGACCGGACGGTGCCCTCAATCTACTTTGCGGGAACAATTCTGGGATCACCGCCAAGACGATCACCGACCCGGCGTCGCCGGTTAAGGAGCCGGTCGCCGGGGGACTGCTGCGCATCGATGCGAAGTCGAACGCGGTGAGTGTGTTCGCCGACGGGTTCCGCAACGCCTACGACTTCGACTTCAACTCGCGCGGGCAGGCGATCACATTCGATTCGGACAACGAGCGCTGCGTGGGGTTGCCGTGGTACGAACCGACGCGGCTGTACCACATCCGACCGGCGGGCAACTACGGCTGGATGAACCCGCAGTTCACGCAGACGTGGCGGAAGCCGCCCGACTTCCCGGATGTGGTCGCTCCGATCCTCACGGCCGGGCGGGGTTCGCCGACGGGGGTCGCTTGCTATCGGCACACCGCGTTTCCTAAGCGCTACCACGACGGCGTCTTCTTCGCCGATTGGACCTTCGGCCAAATCTTCTTCAGCCCGCTGACGCCGAAGGGGGAAACGCTATCGGGGAAGCTGCAGACATTCTTGGAATCGACCGGCGAGAGCGGCTTCGCCCCGACGGGCATGGCGGTCCATCCCGTGACCGGCGATCTTTATGTGGCAACCGGTGGGCGGGGGACGCGCGGAGCGGTGTATCGAATCCGCGCGACGAATCCGACCGGAGGAGCCAAGCCGATCCCGTGGGAGAAGTTCGAGGAGAAGCCATTCGTGCGGATCACCGGCGACGTGAAGGAAGCCGATTGGGATAGAGCCAAGACGCCGGCGGAGCGGTTGATGGTGCTGCGGAAGTACCAGATTTCGCTCGGGGATATCGGATCCGCGAAAGCGAGCGGGACGGTGTACGAGGGGTACACCTTTCGCATACCGGGAGACGAGCCCATGTGGGACTCGTTGCTGGACTTTCCGACCGACGAGCCGGCCGTCGACCGAGAGTTGATGCGGACCTTCGCGGCGTTTGAAACCTCGACTCATTACATCAGGGTGTGGCTTGTGGATCACATCGCCAAATCCCCGGTCGGGCCGGAGCAAATCCACGCGTTGATCGCCCTCAGCCGGATGAAGGGCGCGCTGATGAGAACGCCGTTGGAAAAGCTGGCGAACACCATTCTGACACTCGATGAAAAAATGGCGGAATCCAAGCAAGCCACCGATACGAACTGGCCACTGCGGATGCGGGAGGTCTTGACGCAGTTGCTATCCCGGCAAAAAGACTTGGCGGCGATCATCGCGGAGAGCAAGCTCTACGGGAGACCGGGGCATCTCTGGATCGCGCAGACGCCCGGTATCCCGCCCAAGGCTTCGGCGGAAGCCTTCGTTCAACGCAGTCGCGAGGCGAAATCGTACGCGTGGTCCGCCGCCCAAGTCGAGTTTCTGTCCGAACTGCCGACCGCGGAAGCCAGGGTGATGCTCGAAAAATTGTTTCGGGCGGGAGAGTTGGAAGAGCCCGTCGTGGTCGCGCTGTCGCGGATCGCATCGCCCGCGGATGTCCCCATGTTCAAAAGATACCTCGGCAGTACCTTATCCAAGACGGTCGCTGCTTGCTTGCAAGGGCTCGAAGATCAACGGGCGCAGGCCGATCCGAAGGATTGGACGAAGGCGATCAAAGGCCTGCGCCGATTCGCCGACCCGAAGACGGATGAGAAGGTGCGCACGGCACTCGTGATTTGGTTGCAGTCCCAAACGAAGCAGGTCCACGGCGACAAAGTCGCGGAGTGGGAAGCGTGGTTGCTGAAAGCGCACCCGGACGCGGCCATGGAGCTGACCGCCAGCACCGGGTACGATCCCGTGAAATGGAAACCGAAACTCGCGGCGGTGAAATGGGACGAGGGTGACGCAGCGAACGGTCAGAAGCTTTTTGTGAAAGCGAATTGCGCCGCTTGCCACAATGGGGGGCAGGCCGCGGGGCCATCGCTCGAAGGGGTAGCCAAGCGCTTCAACCGCGACGATCTGCTGACGACGATTTTGGACCCGAACCGCGATGTGTCGCCGCGCTACCGCACGACCCGCGTGACGACGGTGCAAGACAAGACCTACGAGGGCATCGTGATCTACGAAGCCACCGACGGCGTGATTTTGCAGACCGGCGCCGATGCCTCGGTGCGGATCGCCGGGAAGGATATAGGCTCGTCGAAGCCGGGCGTGCTCTCGCTGATGCCCGCCGGGTTGCTGGACGAATTCAAACCGTCCGAGATCGCCGACTTGTTCGCCTTTTTGAAAACGCTCGATGCACCCAAACGCTGAGATCCCCCATGCGATTGCTCCTATCCATCGGCTTGCTTCTCTCCGCGGCGAGCGCTTTCGCCGAGGACAAACGCGTCTTCCGCGCCGGCGCGTTCGCCACAGACGTGACCCCGCTGAAGTTCCCCGTCTCGGTCAACGGCGGCTTCGCCGACAACACGGCGGCCAAAGCCAACGACCCGCTGCACGCGCGCTGCCTCGTCCTCGACGACGGCAAAATCAAACTCGTCCTCGTCGTCGTCGATAGCTGCATGCTGCCGCGCGAGCTGCTCGACCATGCCAAAG
>JAYTBD010000613.1:0-3655 GCA_043737155.1 Fimbriiglobus sp.
TGCATCGCTTCGTTCGCGGCGGCGCAGATGTGGGCCGGGGTGTTGAAGTCGGGTTCGCCGAGGCTGAAGTCGTAGACCTTCACGCCGGTGGCCTTGAGCGCCTTGGCCTTGGCCCCGGCCGCGAGGGTGGCGCTCGGTTTGACGGAGTCGGCGAGTTTGGAGATGCGGATCATCGCGGTGGCGTTCTGCTCGGGGTCGGGGATTGCATTGTCGTGTGGTATTGTATTTGATGCGGAGTCGATTCAACCGGGGAGTTCGATCATGCTCAGACTCGTTGCGTTGCTCGCGTTGGCCCCGATGGCACTCGGCGCCGAACCGGCGAAGGAGGGCGGACTCGGCGACAAGGTTCGCGTGTTCGCCAAGGACAACCTCGGCAAGAAAGTCGACGACGGGGAGTGCGCCATGCTCGCTGTGAAAGCGCTCGAAGCCGCGGGGGCGAAGTCGACCGCCGATTTCAAAGTCACCGGCGAAGTCGGCAACTATGTTTGGGGCACGCTCGTCGAAAAGTACGACGACGTCAAGCCGGGGGACATCATCCAGTTCCGGGATGTGAAGCTCGTGACTACGACCGTGGTGAAGCAACCGGGCGGCGGCACGCGGACCAGTAGCCGGAGCCAGACAATGAGCCATCACACGGCCATCGTCTCGGCGAACCTCGGCAAGGGAAAGTTCAAAGTGCTGGAGCAGAATGCCGGCCCGCAGGATGCCGACGAGAAAGCTCGGAAGATCGTCCAAGAGAATGCGATCGATCTGGGCGACAAGACCGAGGGCAAGGTGTGGATTTACCGGCCCGTGGCGAAGTGACCGGTGGTTTATCTCCCTCGCTAGCGCGTCGGGCTAACAAAAAAACCGACCGGGCCGAGGCCCGGTCGGTTCGCGTGTCGATTCTGTCACCCGCTTACTTACCGCGTTCGAGTTCCTTCAATCCGGCGTTGTCGCGGCGGTAGAGCGGGGTGTGGCGATAATAAACTTCCAGCGTTAGCAGTGCCATGCAGGTGGTGCCCATGCGGCCGCAGCCGCTGCCCATCCACGGGGCCTTGTCCGGATCCCACGAGCCGTGGGTGGCCGGCTTGGCGACGTCGTCGATTTGCAGCTTGATGAGCATGTCCCGCATCGCCGCGTTCCACTTCACCCAAGTGTCGCCCTCGAAGAAGTGCATGACTTGGGTGGCATAGTAGTAGTAATACATGTCGTAGCTCTTGCCCTTCTCGGGCGACCACGTCTTGGTCAAGAACTCGACGCCGGCGTTCATGCCGGGGTGCTGGGCGCCCCAACCGTCGACGTAGTACCGGCACAGCAGTCCGACGGCGGTGGTGGTCGGGCCGGCGCCCGGGCTGGCGTAGCCGTAGGTGGATTTCGCTGAGCCTTGGGCGACGCTGTCGAGGAACTTGCTGGCCTTGTCGATGACGTCTTTGCGGACGACGAGGTCCTTGCAGAGCTTGGCGCTCTGGAGGGCTTGCAGTTGCCAGCCGACGATGGAGGTGTCGCCGTTGCTTTTGGATTGGTAGCCCCAGCTGCCGTTGACCCCTTGGGCGTTCATGATGTAGTTGATCGCGGCTTGGGCCGGGCGCTGGAGGAACGATTTGTCGGTGGTCATGCCGAAGGCTTCGCAGAGGGCGATGGTGCCGATGGCGTGGGAGTACATGTTGCCGGCGCCTTTGAAGCTGCCGTCCGGCTTCTGGCTGGCGATGAGATACATGAGCCCGGCCATGACCTTGTCGCGGTACTTGTTCTCTTTCGGATTCGGGTTCGTGCGGTGCGTTTGGCCCGCGGCGAAGAACGGCAGCAGGCCCATGCCCGTCGAGGCGATCACTTCGTCTTTGTGGCTCCCGTCGTAAACCCATGAGCCGTTGGATTTCTGCTGTTTGGCGAGCCAAGCGAGCCCCCTGGCGACGGCGAGTTCGGATTCCGTCGAGCCGCCGTACTTGGCGACCATCTTGTCCCGCGTCGCGGCGCTGCGGCCGTTGAATTGGGCATTCTGCATGGACAGGCCGCCCGCGCCGCCGTCGCCCGCGGTACCGCCGATACCTTTGTCGCTGGTCAGAAGTCCCCCGGTGGCGTTTTCGTTCGGATCGCCCGCGAGCTTGAGGCTCTCGACCGGCATGATGGCGCTGGCGGCGGGATCGCCGATCGGGTCGGTGGTCGTGATCTCGGTTTGGACGTTGACTTCCTTCTCGACTGTCGCTTCGACGGCGGTTTCGATTTTCGATTCCAGCCCTTCGTTCTCGTTGGTCAGGCTCTTCGCCTCCGGTTCGTCTTTGCGTTCGTCCACCGTCACGGGGGTTTCGTCCCGGCCGGGATTCGCGTTGGCTTTCGGGAACAAGATCGTCAACCCGAGTGCCCCGAGGGCGAGGACGACATGGAGCCCGCCGCTGATGACCCACGCGGGGAGGTGCTTCTTGACCAAGCGCTCCGAAGGCGTTTCTTCCGCCCCGTTCACGAGGTTGATGACCGATTCTTTATCGGGTTTAGCGGGCTTCTCGGCCCGATCGGATTTGCTCGGCTTGGCCATGATGAATGCCTCCGGCCGCGCGAACGGCGGCTGAATGAAGACTACCACACCGATCACTCACAAGCGCGGGGAAACTCCCCCGATTCGAAACCGATCACTCCGCATTCTTCGAGGCCTCGGCCGGCGGTCCGGCACCTTCATCGAAGGGGTTGCCCTTCTTCGATTCCAAAATTTGGATCGACCGGCGATCCCCCCGGCGGAAGTACCAGGTCACCCCGAGGGCGAAGACCGCGGCCAACCCCAAAAACGTCAGCAGCGCCGGCAGGAACACCTCCCGCCAAGGTCCGCCGCCGTCCCTGTCTTCGACCGGCCGCAGCGCGATGGACTTGCCCATCAGCAGCGGCGCCCGCCGGGTGAGGAAGGCGCCTTTGGTCTTTTCGCTCGGCTCTTGGGACTGGTATTCGAACAGCTTGAAAAAGTAGCCGGTCGCGGTGACGGGGTACGACGGGTTGTATTCCAAGTTCGGTTCGATCCCTTCGGGCTTCTCCGTGAGGATGATGCACATCGGATTGTTATCGTTGTTCGGCACGACCCAAGCTTCGAATAACTCCTTGACGCCGTTCGCCTTGAGAAACTCGTTGGCTTCGATCCGCCGCAATCGCTTCAACCGGCCGGTGAACTGGATCAACTCGAAGCGGTAATCGACCCGGACCTTGGAAAAGAGATCCCCGTACGAGACGTCGAGCCGGGCCGCGGTTTGCAAATCGGCAGTGGCGAACCGATTCGCGTGCAAGACGAGATCGTTGTAAGCGTCGTATTCGTCGCTGTCCTCGGCGTTGCTCCGGATCGGCGTCAGATCCTTGACCTTCGACAAGTACAGGAAGTCTTTATCGAACTGATACTTCGATTTCGGATTGCCTTCGACATCCTTCGGCTCGACCCGGAGAGTCGGAACCGTCGAAGTCGACGCCGTCTGTGCGATGGCAAAGGACACCGAACCGACGATTAGCGCGGACAGAATCCACCACGAGAATAGGACTCGAATCACCCGCGAGACTTGTGTCGTGGACTCCATCGGGACTTCCTCCGCCCGCTCTTACGACGCAACCGCCCCGTTACAGTTCCCGAATATTTCACGAAACACTCACCGCGGCGCGGGGTTGCGGGGAAGCTCGGCCGACGCGGATCACGGCGTCGGCGGTT
>JAYTBD010000614.1:0-8858 GCA_043737155.1 Fimbriiglobus sp.
CGCCTGTTCATCGCGGAGCTGCTGGCTGATTTCGCGGGTGACCACGCCCACGCCGAGCAGAGCTCCGTCGGATTGCCACACCGGGTAATAACTCGACTCCCAGACCCGCCCGGCAACCGCCGGGACGTCGGGCTTACCCACCAGTAGCCGATCGGTCAGCGCTCTGCCGGTCTCCCAGACCTTGAGCGATTCCGTCAAACCTTCCAAAGGGATCGCGGGGGCGATATCGGCCAACGGCTTGCCCAAGTGCTCTTCGACCGCCAAGCCGCTCGCGTCCGCCAAGTGTTTGTTGATGCGGACGAAACGCATTTGGCGGTCGAGCAGCGCCATCCCGAGCGGGGCGTTCATCAGGAACGTATCGAGCTGGGCCAGCGACTCGGCCGTTTCGCGCTGGGACACTGTAAGTCGGAGCGTCAATTCTTCGAGTTCGCGCTGTTTGGCGCGGACGGTGTCGAGATTCCGAAGGGCCCGGCGACCGCTGACGAGTTGCGATTGTCCCAGCATGGCGCAGGCCAACCCGGCGAACAGAAAGAACCCGACGGCCAGTTGATCCGAAAATTTGCCGATGATGAATGACTGCCGCGGCTCGATGAAGAAATAGATCACGGCCAGCATACTGAGGAACAGCGTGAGCACGCCGGGCCAAAATCCGCTGTGCCACGATACGAACACCACCGCGAGCAGTGGAATCACGAAGGCGTGATCCCCGGCCATCACGGGCTCGAACAAGCCCCGGACCAACAATGCGAGCGTCGTCCCGAGGAGCGCGACCAGCACCCGTCCTAAAATACGCGCGCCGTCCGAGGTCCCGGTCGGTTCTTCGAGGGCCGTCGATGGGGCGGTGGTGCCCATTTGGTCCAACGCGGCGATCAATCCCGGCATCGAGGGGATCAAAGCCAAGACCGTCACCCACGACACGATCGCCGTGATCGCCTTCAGCACTCCCATGAGGTGGTAGAGCGGTCTCTCGAACAAGAGGGCGTCGAGCAAATGGGTGAATCCGCAGCAAAAAATGAACGCCGCAAAGAGCCAGACCAAGCGGCTCAGCCGTCCGAGTCCCTTTTGACGGGCGAAGTATACGAGTGCGAATGGGATCGAAATGTACGCCAGCCAAGTGAGGATGTCCGACGCGGTGTGGACGAAGATCAACCCGGGATCCCAAGCACCGCACACTTTGCGCGGTACGAACCCTTCGGTCGAAAGCAACCAATCGAACACCCCGCACCCCATTCGACATTGAGCAGGCAATTGCCTAAAATCGGTATGCTGTTTGCCAGTGCCATGCTAGCCCCGTGCCATCATGCGCAAAGCTGTTTCACCAACTTGGATCACCGTCATGTCCCAGCCCGATCCGACCGGTCCCAATCAGCGCGTGCTCGTGGTCGAAGATTTGGACGACGCCCGGACATCGCTGTGCGAGTTGCTGGAAACGGCTCTCGGCCTCACCGTCGACGCCGCGGAGGACGGTGTGAAGGGTTTGGAGATGTTGGAAAAGAACACCTACAGCCTCGTCATCACCGATTTGCAAATGCCCAAGCTGGGGGGGATGAAGCTCCTCGAACAAATCCAAGTGCGGAAGATCCCCGTCACCGTGATCGTAACCACCGGCCACGGCACCATTAAAGAAGCCGTCGCCGCCATGCAATACGGGGCTTACGATTTTCTCACCAAGCCCGCCGACACGGACAAACTCTGTTTGCTAGTCCAACGTGCGCTCAAGGAACGCTCGCTCCAAGACGAAGTCACGACGCTCCGGGCACAACTCCAAGGGCGACATTCGTTCCAAAATGTCCTGAGTAAAAGTTCGAAGATGCACGACGTCTTCGAGCTCATCGGTAACATCGCGGACACCACGAGTACGGTTCTGATCATCGGGGAAACGGGCACCGGTAAAGAACAAATCGCACGGGCCATCCATCAAGCCTCCGGTGGGAACCGAAGTGGTCAAATGGTGGCAGTCAACTGCGCAGCGGTTCCGGAGTCGCTTTTGGAGAGCGAGCTCTTCGGCCATGAGAAGGGATCGTTCACCGGTGCCATCGCCCAACGCAAGGGGCGGTTCGAGCAGGCGAACAAAGGAACCCTCTTCCTCGACGAGGTCGGGGACATTCCGCTCCACATGCAGGTCAAGCTGCTGCGTGTGATCCAAGAGCGGCGGATTGAGCGCGTAGGCGGGGCCGAGCCTATTAACATCGAAGTCCGTTTGATCGCGGCGACCCACCGCTCGCTCGACAAGATGGTCCGCGAAGGGACGTTCCGCGAGGATCTCTACTACCGGCTCAACGTCATCCGCATCGAATTGCCACCGCTGCGCGATCGATTGGAAGACGTTCCGCTACTCGCGCAGCACTTCGCTCAGAAATTCTCCGTCGGTAAAACGCCGCCCGAATTCCATCCGAGCACCATGCAAATCCTGTTGGATTACAGCTGGCCCGGTAACGTCCGCCAACTGGAGAACGCCGTGGAGCGGGCGTGCGTCACGGCCCGCGACGGGATGATCCACCCGGCCAATCTACCGCCGGACCTCATCACATTAACAACTGCGGGTAAAGCCAGCCCTTTCCAAGTCGATCTCCAACGGTCGCTGCCGGAACAGATGGCGGAGATCACGGGCAAGTTCGAAGAGCGTTACTTGCGGAAGGCCTTGAGAAAGACACGCGGACACGTCGGCAAGTGCGCGAAGATCACCGGTTTGTCACGCCGCAGCGTGACCGACAAGATCGCACAGTACAAGATCGACAAGGAAGAGTTCAAGAAGGATAACTGATCGGAAAGTGTGTTTGACGGGTCGTGCAGGAGCCTGTGTAAGGGAAGAAGTGCTTCAGAGCCAGAAGCGTGAGCGACGTTCTTGCGAGAGAACGTCGCTCATCCAAATCCCGCTCACGACGTGTGCGACGCTGAGAACCCATTCCGATCCGCGTGAGTCGCCACCCGATTCGTGGAATCCGTTTCCGAGCCCACCCCGAATCCCCCCAATAAATTGGGGAGTACCCGCTCGACCGACTGTTGCAGAGACGATGAAGCACTCGACACGGCCACTTCGCCGAGTTTGCGGACCTCTTGGGTGACGCGATCCCCGAGCTTATCGACGATCTGATCCAGCCATCCCGGCAATCGCAGAGCCGGACGACTCGCCGCTGCCGGGACCGAAGGAGCGCTGGGCGTCGATACCGATGATGCGAAACTCCTCTGGGAGACAGGGGCAGCAGCGTCACCGCGTCGGAACAAGATCATCCCGGCGACAAACCCGAGTGCAGCCGCTCCGCCGACCATAGCCCACGGGCGCTCGCGCGTATGTTTCGAAACGTCCAACGTATCGCGAAGTCCTTCGGCGACACTGGCTTTAGCTTCGGAGATGCTGTCTTTCACCCCCGCGATCGTTTCGGGCACGGCCGTCTTGACCTGTTCGACCATGTTGCTCACGGTCGTCGAAGCGCTCTGGATTGTGTCGACCACTTGGTGTTCGAGAGCGCTGACTTTCAGGGTCAACGCATCGCGCGTGTCGCTCATTTTCTGTTCGATCACTTCGGTTGATTCGTCAGGCATGACGCGTTCTCCTGGAGGGCTTGGAAGGATTTATCGGGGAGCGGGTTGTACGACTTCCAGATTTGCGAACCCATGAAGACCGAGATCCCGCCGAGGAGCAACGACGCGCCGGCTATGGCGGCCCAGCAGACCCACATCGGCCAGTGGGTGACATATTCCAGCAAGTGTACCGAGGCGACCAAGAGCATCACCAATCCCACGGTCAACAGCAATCCGCCGAGACCGTAACATTTGGCGACTTGTTTGGTCCGAGTGAGGTCTTCGACGAACTCCGCGCGGACCAATTGAATCTGCTGCTTGAACAAAAGCTGAGCGTCGGAAATGATCCCGGAGAACAGTTCGGTCAAGTTCGATCCGCCCGATTCCACCTCGCGGATTTTATTGACCGGTTTCTCTTCGGTGAGTGTCATGTTCTCTCCAAGGGAGTTTGAATTACGGATGAAATGGCAATTGGCATGCCGCAGGTCGCAATAAAAAACCCTGCCGAGGTCTTGCGATCTAGGCCGGGCCGGGAGGGTTGTCCTTCGGTATTCGTTCACTGCCGGACTGCGGTCATCAGTTCTTGTACTGCGCCGTGGGCATCCTTCTTGGTGTCGTCGAATTCCACGGCCGGGCCACCTTCGTCTTCCATCCGGCTGACCGCTTCGCGATCTTCGATCGTGTGAACGGTCGGCAGTGCCACGAAATCCCCGCGGAGAACGCGGAGGACCATCTTCTCTTGATCGATCTCGCTCCCCGAGCGAAATCCGAAGGCGTGGTACACCTCGCCGATCAGCGATTTGCGACCGAAGATGTACTGGAACATCACGGCACCGCCGATGATCGGCATGATCAGAAAGTACATGTTCACGGTGAAGCTCAGCGCGAGTCCCGCGACGATGAACACCCCGGCGCTCGCCTTGGCCGCTCGCCCGGCCGTCCACTCTTCTTCCAGTTCGTTGAGGCGTTCGGTGATCGCGGCAGGCCCGGCTTCGATCACTTTCTTCAGTCGGCACTCGAGAGCCGCTTCCATCTTCGTCGAATTCGACGGCGATGCGGGCGGACACGGAGTGGCGGTGACAGGAGTAACGAGTGTGGCCATGAGATCCCCCAAAGGAGTCGGCGGGTCGGGGAATGGGCGACATCGTGTCGTAACCGGTCCGCCAGTGCGGTAGCCGTACATCCTTTGGCTTCCGACTCCACAGCGGTGCAAACACGATGCCAGTCTGAGACATGGCTGTCTAAGTCGTAACCGGGGTTCGATTTATCGCTAAAGATAGATTTGTCAAATGAAAAACCCTGTCGAGGAGACAGGGCTAACCGGGCGGTTTGTAACATGCGAACTCAGGTCAGTGCCCGTGGCGATCGGCCGAAGATGAGGGAGACCACGAACAGGACGACAAAGACCATAAATGCGATTTTGGCGGCCCAGGCGGCGGCGCCTTCAAGGGCAGTGAACCCGAGAACGGCGGCGACCAACGCAATGATCAAGAAGGTGATAGCCCAACGTAGCATGGCGAAACTCCTGAGGTTAAGTGATAAGTATCGTCGACATACTTGATTGGCGGAGAGTGCATACCGTGTGCCGAAGTAGTTAGGATTTCGAGCTATCGGTCGCGGCGCATCTCTTGGCTCGCCATCGACCAATGTCGGTTCAAAGTGCTCGACGTTTCGGATTACTAACTGATGAGTAGGCAATGCACATCGCAATCATTGGGAATCTAACTTCCCATAAGTATTAAGATGGTCAACTGAGGGTGCACCTATAGATTTTGGCATCTGCCCGTCTTATCGGCTGGTTGGCTGATTGCTGTTATCTGATCGCTGACAACTGTCCCATTCAAAACCTTTTGAAACGAGACAGTACTCAGCGGTCAGATATCAGCAAGACGATGCCAACACGAGTTTTGGGTAGTCCCAAAATCCAGAGGCATACCCCACCGCCGATCTCGGATTGCGTTTCGACCCCGATTCGGTTACTCCCCCGGCAAATCGATTCGTCGGGGGGGTTGTAACGTGGGTCATCTTAGCCACCGGTACCGGCGCGGATTGCCGCTGATCGGTTTGCTCGTCGCGTTGTTGGCGATGGGGCCGGCGTGCAAATTCCTCCACGTCGAAAAGCGTCCGACGCCCCTCCCCGAAGGGGTCGAGCCGAACGACCTCGTCGACGTGGCGTTCGCCTCCGAACCGGCCGATCCGCTCGGCCCCTTGGAAGCGTCCGAGATCACCAGAATTTTCTTGGAGCGACGGGCCGAAGCCGCGCTGGAGCGGCGCGCGCGGGAAGTCAAGATCGGCAAAGACGCCGAGGGGAAACCGTACCGTCAAAAGGAGCACAACATCCTCGTGCTGTCCGGGGGCGGGGTTTTCGGAGCCTACCCTGCGGGTATACTCTGCGGTTGGTCCGAATCGGAAAAATCGCCGCAAGAGGGTGGTCGGCCGTCGTTCGACGTCGTCACCGGGATCAGCACGGGATCGTTGATCGCGCCGCTGGCCTTCCTCGGCAAGGAATACGATCCCGTTTTGAAAGATTTGTACACGACGGTCACGAAGAGTGACATCTTCAAAATCCGCCGGTCGATCCGTTCTTTGTTCGCGGAGTCGCTCGCCGATAATGCCCCCCTGAAGATGCGCATGGAGCGGATCGTCACCATGGACATGCTGGCGAAAATCGGCGCGGAGAACGAAAAAGGACGCCGGCTTTACGTCGGCACCACCAACCTCGACACGAAGCGTCTGGTCGTGTGGGATCTCGGAGCTATCGCGGCCAAAGGGACGCCCGAAGCCCGCAAGCTGTTCATCGACGTAATTCTCGCCTCCGCCGCAATCCCCGGATTCTTCCCTTCGGTGCGATTCAACGTGACCATCGACGGTCGCCCGTACGAAGAACTCCACGTCGACGGCGGCGTTTCGCGGGCGATGTTCTTCCGACCGCCGTACTTCCCGCCGGATAACCCGGACTTGGCGGGGGCGAACTCGCTGGCGGGTTCGAATCTGTTCGCGCTGGTCGCCGGGAAAGCGTATCCCGATCCCGAAGGCGTGAAACCGAGGACGGTCGCGGTGGTCGGGGCGTCGGTTTCCAACCTGCTCTACGTCGCGGCGCGGGGCGACCTCTATCGTTTCTACACGTATAGCATGCTCTCGGGGATGGACTTTTTCACGTCCGTAATCCCGCCGGATTTGGAAGTGACCAACGATAGCACCAACTTCGACAGCGCCGAAACGACCAAGATGTTCGACGCGGGCTACAAGCTGGCGATGCAAGGCGCGTTCACCCGGACCCCAAAGCCAAATCCGAAGAACACCGACAAGCCGCAGAAGAATTATCTGTATCCGGACGGCAGCCCCATCCTGTTCAAGGAGCCCGGTCCCGGCTGGCGCAACACCCCGCCGGGCGTGGAGACCGGGGAGCGGGGTCGCAACCGGGCGGGTCTCAATTTGGTCGTGAGGAAAACCCCGGGAACCCCCAATCAGCCCCAGGGCACCGATCAGAATTCGAGCGGTGCGCCGCCGGTCGCGAAATAGCGTCCCGGTCGTAAACCCTTGCCGAATATGGTCTGTCCAGCGACGAGGGTGTCTGTCCAGAATGTCCAGCGGGGTGTGGGGTATCAGGCTGGACAGACAGTTCACCGCCGAACTCCACAATGCCGCTTGGCATAACGATTGCCCCGACACGTGCGGAAGTTTATCCACCACCGTCGGGGGCCGTATGCGAAAGAGTCGCCGAATCGTGGGCATTGCGGCCGTCGTGGTCCTCGGCCTTTGCGCCGCGGGATACTTCGGCATGCGGATGTACCTCAACTCCGATTCGGTCAAGGAGTTGGCGGCCGCGAAGCTCACCGAAAAATTGGGCGGCGAAGTCCGGGTCACCGAGATGACCAGCGACATGAGCAGCACGACGCTGCGGGTAGAATTGCCGGGCTTACCCAGCGAACCTCCGCTGATCCAAGGGAGCGTCCGCGTCGATGTTTCGCCGATCGGACTCGCTGCGGGAGCCGAGCCGAAGCAGGTGCGGATCGACCAAGCGACGCTCCACGTCCACTTGGACCAAGACGGGAACATACTCGGGAAGCTCCCCAAACCGCCCGGCGGTGGCAACGGCGGGGCGTTGCCCGAGATCACGGTGAACGGCGCGACCGTTCACATCGTGCAAGATGGCAAGCCCCCGTTTCACATCGCGGGGGTCGACGTAAAAATCAGCGACGCCAATTCCAAGCTGACCCTAGTCGGGAGTGCCGACGACCCCGAGTTCGGCAAATGGAAAGCGAGCGGTGAATGGGCGTCCGACGGTTCCAATGGGAGCGTCAAGTTGGAGACGCTCGGATCGGTCCGCGTGACCCCGCAGAAGTTGAAATCGATCCCTTTCGTTCCCAAGGAAACGTGGGAGAACGTCGAACTCGACGGCACCACTCCCGCCGTTGTTGTGCTGAGCCGCAGCGCCGATACGAAGTGGCATTGGCGAATCGAATGCGATCCGACCGCCACCAAACTCAAAGTGTTCCCCATCGACTTGGACGTGACCGAGACGTCGGGTAAAGTCGTCGTCGAAGGGGGCAAAGTCTATCTCACGGACGTGCGCGGTAAGACGGCGGACGGCGCGATGACGGCGGATGCCACGCTCGATTTCGAACAGACGCCGACGAAGCTGGAATTCAAAGTCCGCGCGACCGACTTGGATGTGAAGAAGACGCCGGCGAGTTGGAAGATCGCCAATCGCGTCGATGAAGGTCGCATGAACGGCGGTGGCGACATCACACTCCTCATCGCCGATGGCCAAGTCCGCCCGCAGGGAAAGGGCAGGGCGGTCATCAAAGGGAAACTCTTCGGCGGCGAAGCGGAGGTTTCGCTCTTCCTGACGGGCGACGGAAAACGATTGCAATTCTCGGATAGCTCACCGATCACGAAGCTCGCGCCGAACGAACCCGCCGATCTGGCGTTGATGCGTTTGATGCTGAGTACACTGTTGCAACCGCCCGCGATTCCGTCGCCCGCGAAACCGGCGGAGACTCAGTACGTCCGCGCCAATTTGAAGCTGCGCGATGTCGACATCGCGGAATTGGTCGCAAAAGCGAATTTGACTGTTCCGGTGAAGCTGGCCGGAAAGGTGACGCTCGACGTCTCGGCCGAGATTCCGATCGATAACGCCGGGTCGATCAAATTCTACCGGGCCAAAGGCAAGCTGAGCACGCAGAGCTTGCAGATCGAAGATCTCACACTCAACCAACTTGTCGCCGACGTCGAACTGCGCGACGGCGTCCTCAAACTCACCAAGTTCTCCGCCGAGTTTCCCAAGGGTCTTGGTGCCAAAGCAGGAAATTTCCTCGGCACGGCCAGTTTCG
>JAYTBD010000615.1:0-3651 GCA_043737155.1 Fimbriiglobus sp.
TTGGATCCATCCAATTTTCGAATCGCAGACCCGGTACTTTTTCGAAGTCGCGCTTGTTCGCGGTGAGCAGGAGCGCATTCTGAGCGAGGGCGATGGCCGCGGTTTTGAGGTCCATCGTGCCGATGCGGATCCGCGCGGTTTTCAGCGTTTCGAACCGGATGGCCGCCGGTTCATCGGACAGTGCGATGTGGTAACCGCTGAAAAATCCGAAGAGTGCGGCCAATTCACGGTACGCGGGGACTTGACGAAACACCGTCCGCTCCTTCGCAATGGAGGCCATCCATCCCCGCATGGCCTCTTCGACATTGGCGATGGTGGTGCCGATGGGTGATTCGGTCGCCGAGGAAAGCCGCTGGGTCAGGCGGATCGCCTTGACTCCGGAACGGTAGCGGAGTGCGCTGAGGTGGTCGCTATCGAGGAGGATCATCATTCGCCGTCCTCGAGCGCCGCTTTTCTCTCGACTTCGCGCAAAGCGGCCATCTCGGCGAGCATCGACCGAGAGAAGTCCGTTTCTTCCGAGATACCGACGACGCTCCGCCAATCACGCGAGGCGGGGATGATCGATGGCGACACCGCAAGCTTCCGCTCTAATTCCGACACCCGCGCCGCGAGCGATTCCAAAGTCAATTCCGACATGGCACTCCCCCGATCTTTTGCGAATCCGGCCCGGATCTATTCTACTCGAAGGGTAACTGCGCGACTGCCGAAGAATTGCCTTGACCGACCCGTCCGGAATTCCACCGGAAAATTGCACCCGGTCCATTGTGACGCGCCTATCAATCAACCGTGTCATCGCGATGATCCGCGTCCTTCGACCGGCCGGCTGAAGAACGCACGACTCGTTTCCAATGACCTTCCCGATAGGACTTTCAAGATGCACGACATCGTAGACACCGCAGTCGCCGCCGGTTCGTTCAAAACGCTCACCGCCGCCGTCACGGCAGCCGGCTTGGTACCGACTCTCAAAGGCGCGGGCCCATTCACCGTGTTCGCCCCGACCGACGAAGCTTTTGCGAAGCTCCCGGCCGGCACCGTCGACGCCCTGCTGAAAGACATCCCGAAACTGACTTCGATCCTCACGTACCATGTCGTCGGCGCCAAAGTGATGGCCGCCGACGTGATGACCATGGACGGCAAATCCGCCAAGACCGTGAATGGCGCCGAAGTGAAGATCGGCACCAAAGGCGGCGTGAAGCTCAACGGCACCGCCAACGTGGTCAAGACCGATATCTTGTGCACCAACGGCGTGATCCACGTCTTGGACGCCGTGATCCTACCCCCGGGGTAACCCGATCTTGAAGCGAGAACCCCGGCTGATTTATCCGCCGGGGTTGCTCGCGTTTGTCCCTTTGGGCCGATACTGGTTCGCCCGGATGTTTTGCGCCGCCAATCCCACCGTCTCGGCGACTCGTTTCGCCTTGGTATCCGGACGCTTCGCTTGCACGATCCACTGGAAAATGCCGCGCCGGATCGACGGGGGAAAGCGGTCGAAATGTTCCCTCGCTCGGGGATGGGCATCGAGTGCCGATTCCAATTCGGCCGGGGCGATGTCCTCTTCGATTTCGTCGAGCATGGTCCAAGTGCCGTTCGATTTGGCCAGTTCCACCGCGGCGATCCCCGCCGGTCTCATCCGGCCCGCCGCGAGGAGTTTCACAATGCGGACTTTGTTCGGCTTGGCCCAGCCGCTCTTCGGCTTCCGCGGGCTGAAGTAAAGCTTCGTCCGTTCGGCATCGACCTTCCCGGGTTTGCTGTCAATCCAGCCGAAGCAGAGCGCTTCTTCGACAGTGGCCGCGTAGGCGAGGTAATTGTCACCGGCGACTTTCTTAAAGGTGACGAGCCAGACACCTGAGGACTTGGAATGGTGTTTGACGAGCCAAGCCCGCCATTGTGCGCGGGTGGTGCATTCGACGTGCAATTTCACGACCGCGGTACGGTTCGCCATCGGAAAATCAGCTCTCCATCAACAGCCGCATCGGGTCGCTAAAGAGCTGGACCAGCCGGCTCGTGAAGCGGGCCCCGTCGGCGCCGTCTACGACGCGGTGGTCGTAGGTTAGGCTGAGCGGGAGCATCAGCCTCGGGACGATGGTGCCGTCCCGCACCACCGCTTGCATACTGGATCGGCACATCCCCAAGATCGCCACTTCGGGGTAGTTGACGATGGGCGTGAAGCTGGTGCCGCCGATGCCGCCGAGGTTGGTGATGGTGAAGGTGCCACCGCGCATTTCGTCGATGGCGAGCTTGCCGGCGCGGGCCTTCTCCGCGAGTGTCTGCACCTCGGTGGCGATGTCGCGGACGCTCTTCTTGTCGGCATCTTTGATCACGGGCACCACGAGGCCGCGCTCGGTGTCGACGGCGATGCCGATGTGGTAATACTTCTTGTAGATGACCTCGCCGGCGTTCATATCGTAGCTGGCGTTGAAGTTGGCGAACTCCTTCAGCGCCGCGACGCAGGCCTTCACCGCCAGCACCGTCCACGTGATCTTCGGCGCGCCTTTGGGCAGCGTTTCGACGATCCGCTTCCGCCCGGCTTCGAGGTCGGTGATGTCGGCGAGGTCGTTCTGCGTGACCATCGGCATGGTGCGCCACGCGACCGTGAGATTTTTGGCGATCGTCTCGCGGATCTTGGCCACCGACTTCTTTTCGATCTCGCCGTACTTGGCGAAATCGGGCAGCGGCGGCAGGGTGAAGGCGTTAACGATGCTACCGCTAAAGTGGCCACCGCCGCCGGACTTCGCGGTCGTGCGCTCGGTGCGGACGAAGCCTTTGATGTCGTCGAGGGTGACGCGGCCACCGCGGCCGGAGGCCTTGATTTCGAGAAGGGCGACGCCGAGTTCGCGGGCCAAGCGCCGCGTCGCCGGGCCGGCGGGGGTGAGGTCTTTTTTGCCGTTGGGCGCCGGGTTGGCGAGCCGGGTGGCGTTAGCCCCCGGAGTCTGATGGGGGGCGGCGTTAGGCCCCGGAGTTTTTTCAATAGAAGCGGCCTTTGCGACGGGAGCCGCGCTCGATTTCTCGCGGCGAACGTCGCTCCCCATCAGAATCGCAATCACGCCGCCGACCGGTACTTTGTCGCCCGCCTTCACTTTGATTTCTTCGACGGTCCCCGCGACTTCGCTCGGCACCGGCATCGACGCTTTATCCGTCTCCACGTCGATCAGTTCTTGGCCGACGGCGATGGTGTCGCCCGGCTTCACTTTCACCGCGATGACGGTCGCGGAGTCGATCCCTTCCCCCAAGTCCGGCAGCTTGAATTCGATCCGCGACGGGGCTGTCGATTCTTCTTTCGGAGCGGGGGCCACAGCCGCGGGTTTCGCTTCCGCTTTCGGCGCCGCGGGCGCCGACTTCGCTTCGCCAGTGCTACTGAATGTCAGTAGCACTCCGCCGACCATCACTTTGTCGCCGGCCTTCACCTTGATCTCGCCGATGGTGCCCGCGGCTTCGCTGGTCACCGGCACGGAGGCCTTGTCGGTTTCGACGTCGAGCAGATCCTGACCCGCGGTCACGGTGTCGCCGGGCTTCACGCGCACGGCCACCACGGTCGCGGAGTCGATGCCTTCACCGAGGTCGGGGAGTTTGAGGTCCATCTGGCACCAATGCGGAATTCGGAGTGCGGAATGCGGAGTGAAGACCGATCAGAAGTTCTGGAACTCCGCATTC
>JAYTBD010000616.1:0-3649 GCA_043737155.1 Fimbriiglobus sp.
CGACCAACAGTGCGTAGAAGAACTTGCGCATCGGAACCATCCTTGGAAGGGGAAAGCGGCCACTTCGCCCACCGCGCGGATCTTCGCAGGGTTCGGGGAAGTGCTGCATTCATCGGGAATTCCGGACGTTCCGACCGACCCTTTTCGACGATATGCCTGCGAAACCGAAGCGCGAGATCGGGTCTTGTCGAAGCGAACGATTATGCCGGGGGACGAAACGATTGTTTCAGCGTTTCGCCCCGCCAGGGCAATATGATAAATCTGGGTGAACCTCGCGTTGTTAAGCGAGTTTCTCGATGATGATCGAAGCATTCACGTTCGTCTGGGTACCACCGGCCAACGTTTGGAGCGTCACTGCCGCGGCCGAGGAATGATTTCTCAAGGTGAGCACATCGCCCGCACCGAGCACGAGAATTATCTGGCCGTTGTTCTGCTGGGTTCCCGCTCCCGAACCGTAGACCGAGCCCGACGGAACCGCAGCCCCGTTCACGAAGAACGCGAACTGGTTAGGTTCGACTCCGGACACGAAGAAGTCGATCGCGTACGTTCCGGCCGTCACGACCGTGATTCCGGCGTTTCCAGGTGCGTGAGTGATGCCCGGTGTCAAGAAGCCGTTCGAATCGAAAATCACGTCGGCTTCGACTGCGACGACTTGGGCTCCCTCATTGAAGATGTAGCCGAATTCCGCCAACCCTCCCGCTGGCCCGGTGGCACCTGTGGCCCCGGTAGCCCCTGTGGGTCCCGTCGGACCGGGCAAACCCGTCGGGCCCATCGGACCGACAGTCGGAATGAACAGGGTGGGCATCGCGAGGAGGATCTCACTCGCGATCAGTGCCGGGGTCACACGGTCTTCGAGGGTCTCCAGCAACAGCCGGTATCCTCGGGTCTTGTTCACTCTTGGATTCAATCGGTTGCTCATGGATGAATTCATGGTCGAGGCTCCTCGTTGGCACCCCAGCATGCTGGATAGAGCATGGTTGGACGCCAGAGTAATGGAAGTAGGTCTTGGACGAACCCGTCTGGGGTTTTGCGAGTTAGTAACGGAGTTCCAAGCCGAAACTGACGCCTTGCACCCAAAATCCAGTGTCATTGAGGGTGGCGGTCGGACGATAGGGCCCTGCCGCGGGGTTGTATCTGGGGTCGGTCGGGATTTGAGTTCCGCTGAGGTTGGTGTCGATTTGATCTCCCGGCCGGACGACGGAACTCCAGTACAAGAAGTTGTAACCGACGAAAGCACGCAGGTTGGGGGTCACCAAAAATCCGGCGTTGACCCCGACTTCAGGAACTACCGAAAACTTGTTTTGTTCGTAGCGGCCGCTGTTCGAACCGGAGGCTAAAAATCCTACGGGGAACGTCGAAGTCGTCCCGTCGGGCGAAGCGATGGTCGTCGAGCCTTGGATATCGACGACTTGGTTCGTCACGCCCAAAGCGACTTTGCTTTGGACTTCGACGAACATCCGCCCTCGGCGAACTTCGCCGCGCATACCGACTTGACCGCCGTAAAAGTTGTTCCGTGTGTCGAATCGGTCCGAGATGGAAATCGTGCTCCCACCGAAGAAGGGACTGAACGAAGGCAGTGCGGGGTTGACTCGGGTT
The DNA here is from genome assembly GCA_043737155.1 of Fimbriiglobus sp. Taxonomy (GTDB): domain Bacteria; phylum Planctomycetota; class Planctomycetia; order Gemmatales; family Gemmataceae; genus JALHQU01. The sequence continues at coordinate 1,597 of JAYTBD010000616.1, forward strand.
GTTTCATCGACCGCGATCCCTTCTTCCAAATTGAGGTAGCGGAAGCCGGCGAGCATCTGCACCCAGTAATCGCAGCCCGAACAAAGGCCGCAGAGAGCGTTGATGTCAGCGCCTTGGAGCCGGCTGTAGCTCGACACGCGAATGTCGCCGCTGGCAATTCCCAACCCTGTGGCCGTGAGCATATTCGAGCCATTCGCCAGCGCGGGGAAAGCCACGAGTTGTGCGTTCTGAGTTCCGGTCGACACGTCGAAGAAAGGCCGGGCAATCAACTGCGAGCCCAGTGTGGCGTTCGACGTCGCATTGAAGTGGTCGGTTCGGTTGGCCAGAAAGAAGTAGCTCGCTTCCAAGCCGACCATCCGGCAAGGATCAACCCAAAAGCCCGCTGTGAACCGCCCCCCGGAACGGGGCCGATCATCGAAATCGGACCCGCCGAAGACCGTTGAAGTTCCCACTTGGCCCAGCGCGCCGGGCAAGGGCGAGATGCCGGGAGCGCCGGTGGTCACAAGGGGTGGCCCTTGCGCTCCTTGGGTCCACCACAACAAGTATTCACCCCGAAGCCAAAATTGACCACCCGCGCCACGGCCACCATCCGGAAGCGCCCGGGGTGGTAGCTCTGAACCGATCCAGCAATCTTCGAGTGGAGCCTGCTGAGTATTTGGATCCAACCGCGGTTGAACCAATGGTTCGGCCGGTCGGGTTCGGTCCACCGGCGCGCTGGGTGACTGCACGGCTTGGATTCCGCTCGTGGGAACTCCTTCCACGGACTGTCCCTGAACCGGCTGAATTGGGGCCGGTAAGGGGTATCGACCTGGAGGCCCAGTCATGGGATTCCATTGGGCCAGCCCTGAGTTCGCCGCAATGGCGAGCGCGATAGCCGAGAATGCGATTCGCATGGACACCTCCAAAAGACAGAGAGACTTCAAGCTGGGAAGAATCGGGAAACTGTGCGGATCGAAAGGAGTAGTACGATGGTGTGGTCTAGTACAATTATCGCCATCTGGTAATGTGATTGATCATTCGAAAAGGCCGTTTTGTGGAAAAACCTTTCAAGTCGAATTATGTGGCCTGAATGGGGACGAGTAATCCATCCGCAGGTAGGGCACTGTCACTTGTTGCTCTGCGTAAAGTGGCCCTAACGTTCCAGGGCTTCCTGTCTGCGGGAAGGCTTTTCGCGAAGTGAAAAAGCGATGTGATTTATCCCCGCACTCTTTGCGCTATGCGGCGGATCGCTTCGGGGTACGCTTCGCACTCCGCGGCTTGCACCCGCGCGGCCAAGGTTTCCGGAGTGTCAGTGTCCGACACGGGCACTTCGCGCCGCAGCAGGATCGGCCCGGTGTCGTAAGAATTGTCCGCGTAGTGGACGGTGCAGCCCGAAACTTTCGCACCCGATGCGAGCACCGCTTCGTGGACGTGCCGGCCGAACATTCCCGGCCCGCCGAAGGCGGGTAGCAGCGACGGATGGATATTCAAAACGCGGTTCTCGAAGTCGGGCGGGATCGCGAGCAAATGCAACCAGCCCGCGAGGATGACCAAATCGGGTTTTAACTCGCGGATGGCCGCGAACACCCGATCCGAGAATGTGTCCATCGGTCGGCGTTCCACAACAGCGGTCGGAATGCCGGCCCTCAGCGCTCGTTCGATCCCGTATATTTCCGCGCGGCTGGCCACGACGCCTACGATGGTGGCGGGGAGTTCGCCCGCGGACGCGCGGTCGATCAAATTCTGCAGCGTGGTACCGGAGCCGGAGATTAAAACCGCGAGGCGCAAGGGGGTCATACGAGGAACTCTTCTGGTTCTCGGAACCGACTTGTTTTATGCTAACGGTGTCGGACTAGTGGCACGCGGGGGCGGAAAATTCGGATGGATGCTTTCTTCCCGGAATTGACGCGCCTGTTCGACCCGACGAAACCGCTGGGGTATCTCAACTTCTCCGACGGCCGGGCCGACCCGCGCTTCCGCAAACTCCTGGCCGACGTCTTCGCACACCAATTGAACAAAGGCGATCCGGCCCCGTGGGCGACGACCGGGGCGTGGCTATTGGCGGCCTGCGATG
>JAYTBD010000617.1:0-3648 GCA_043737155.1 Fimbriiglobus sp.
CCCTTCGCTTTGTCTTGCGATTCGCCTTTGATGCCGTCGAGTTCGAGCAGGAAGTCCGAAGCCATGATCCGTCTCCGAGAGGTTGGGTCACTCGAATCGGCCGACTCGGAGTTGAGCGGTTTCGATTCGGTTCCCGGTACACAGCAGTAATGCGGAAGCGAGCCCCGGCCGGACAAACGGCGCGGGAATCTGCGGGCGAATTATTTCCCGAGTTGCTTGGCGACCATGCGGAGCGAGATATCGAGCCCTTCGAGCTGGAAGTGCGGCCGCATGTGGGCGACGGCGCGGTACATGCCCGGCTGCCCCGGCACGTCTTGGACTTTGATTTCGGCCCACGCCAGCGGCTTCTGGGCTTTGGTTTCTTCCCCGGCGTCCGCGGGGTTGCCGAGGGTGTAGTTGTTGATCCAGCGGTTCAACCAGACTTCCATGTCGCCGCGCTCCATGAAGGAGCCGACTTTGTCGCGCACCATCACCTTGAGGAAGTGGGCGAAACGCGACACGCACATGAGCTGGTTGAACTTGGTGCCGAGCACCGCGTTGGCAGTGGCGTTGTCGCGGTCGTATTTCTTCGGCTTCTGAGCCGAGGTCGCCGACATGAACGCGGCGAACGGCTTGCCTTTGCAGTGGATCAGCGACAGGAAGCCGAGCTTCTCGAGTTCCTGTTCGCGGCGCTCGGTGATCGCCACTTCCGTGGGGCACTTCATGGCCACGTCGCCGTCGTCGGTCGGGAAGGTGTGCACGGGCAAGCCTTCGACCTTGCCGCCGCCTTCGACCCCGCGGGTCCGGGCCATCCAACCGTGCTTGGAAAACGCGTCGGTCACGCGGGCGGCGTAGCACCACGAGGCGTTCATCCAGAGGTACTTGTCGTGGTCGACGCCGTCGACGTTCTCTTCGAAGCTGAACTCGGCGATCGGCTGGAACTTCTCGCCATACACTTCGCGGGCCAGCACGCGCGGACAGGTCAGAGCGACGTAGCGGGAGTCTTCCGATTCGCGGAAGGCTTGCCACGCGGCGTAGTCCGGCCCCGTGAAGATCTTGGCCAAGTCGCGCGGGTTCGACAGTTCCGAGAAGCGGTCCATGTTGAACGATTTGCAGCTCACCGACGACACGAACGGGGCGTGCGCCGACGCCGCGATCCCGGCCATGCCCTGCAAAACTTTGACGTCCGGCGATCGCCGGCAGTCGAAGTCGTAATCGCCCATCAGCATCCCGAAGGGGTGGCCGCCGAGGGTGCCGTACTCTTCCTCGTAGACCTTCTTGAAGGTCTCGGACATGTCGAATTCGACGGCCCGTTCGAGGTCGTTGCGGAGTTCGTCCTTAGTGATGTTGAGGACGCGGATCTTGAGGGTCTCGCCCGTTTCGGACTTGCTGACGAGGTGGTGCAACCCGCGCCACGTCCCTTCGAGTTTCTGCAGCGTCGGGTGGTGCAAGATCTCGTTCATCTGCGCCGTCAGCTTCTGATCGATCGTGCTGATCCAGTATTTAATGTTGGTCTCGACGTCCTTGCTGACGGTGCCGCCCGACTGCAGCGAGGCCTTGATAAAGTCGTTGAGCGCTTCGACGCCGCGGGCGCGGGCGGCGGTGTCGTCGGTGACTTTCATGCGGCCCAGCGCCGCGTCGAGCCATTGGTTGCTATCGAATTCGGTGGTGGCCGTCGCGGCCGATCCGGCTGTTTGTTCTGCGGCCATGGGGAAAAACTCCGGCGGGTGTGTGGGAACTACTGGTGCATTGCAGCCGAATCGATCTGTTAGCCGGACGCGCCAGCGACGGCCACGTTTGGGGCGACTCAGTTTGTCCGGGTCATCGAGCAACCCGTTCGTAGCCGTCGCTGCGCGTCCGGCTAACAAATCAGCCGCAGCGATCCACTACTTCGCGTCCGGCGTTTGATTCATGGCGTCGAGAAGGGCTTGTTTCTTCTCGGTGTTGCCGAGCACTTCGCCGAGGAGTTTTTCGAGCGCGTCGTTGCCCTCCATCTTGCCGAGGAGCTCGGTGAGCTTCTTGCGCATTTGAAGCATCTCGTTCAACACCGGCACTTGTTCGGCGACGCGGGCCGGTTCGAAATCCTCGAGCTTCTTGAACTTCAGCTCGACGTTGAGCAGCTCTTCGGACTTCTCGTCTAGCTTGTTCGCAACGCGGAATGCCACGCGCGGGGCGGCGCGGTTCATCACGTCGCCGAAGCTGTCGCGGTCGATGGGGACGAACTTGCGCTGCTTGACGGGGCGATTCGCTTCCGCCGGCATGCCGGAGAGATCGGCGAGTACGCCGACGACGAACGGCAATTCGAGGAGGGGTTCGGCGCCTTCCGTTTCGACTTTGTAGTCGATGCGGACGCGGGGGGCACGGACGCGTTTCAATGTGTCTTGATAGCTTTCGGCCATGGCGCGGCTCATCGAAATGGGTTGAGGCGACGCGCCCGGATTCGAGCGCTTCGCTTCAATCTATTGAAATGACACCGGCCGCCCAACTATTAATGGGACCCGAATACGGTGCGATCGGCTCACTGGCCCGACTTCAGATGCGCGAGAGCCTTGCCCGCTTCCTGCTTCACCCAAGCGTCCGCATCGCCGCAGAGCGATTGCAAATCGGCGAGCACTTGCGGGTGGGCGATGTTGTGGTGGGCCAAGTGGCGGATGCAATCGACCCGCACCGCGGACGGTTGGTCCGACGCCGCACCGGCCAAGAGCGCCGAGGCGACCCGCGGGTGCTGCAGCCAATCGAATTTCACAAGCGCCCGCACCGCGGCGTGCTTCTCGACTTCCGAAGTACTCAACAAGAGCTGCTTCGAGCAGTTCAGGACGTCTTCTGCGGAGCCGTCGCGCGCCGCCGGAGCCTTGAAACTCGCGGGGGCGATCGATGTTTCCATCGGCTTCGCCGATTGGGGCATGATGGTGGGGACGACGACGGCCGGGGCATTCACCTTCAGCGGCTTGCTCACGGGGACCGGCACGAATGTCGGTTTGCCCGCGGTGACGGGGACTTCGACCACACGCTGCTTTTCGGTTTTCTCCGCGATCACCGTCATCGGTTCCGGAGTCGGCGATTGTGCCATGCGGGGCTGGGTGTCGTTCCCCATCAAGATCGAAAAGAGGTTCTGGTCCGGACCGGTGCCCGGCGCCGGCATCGGGTGGAGCGTGTTGGTGTAAAGATCTTGGAACGCGACCAGCGTCTTGCGGGCGCGGGCGACGGCCGCCGGGGCCGGCTTGGCGTCGGGTTTCTTGTCTTCCTCGTCTTTCTTGTTCTTGTCGGGGCCTTCGCCCTTGGGGCCTTCTTCGCCCTTCTTCGGGTCGACCGGTTCCGGCTCCGGTGCGGGGGCGACGTAACAGGCGAGGCATTTCTCCAAGGCGATGGCCGCGGTGCAACGGACGCGGACGGAGCGCTCGGCCGGATTGCCATCGAGATCCATCCCGGAAACGGACGCTTCCAGCGCGGCCAGCGTGATCTTGTTGCAGCAGCAACCGCGGCTGAGCGCTTGAGCTGCTTCGAAGCGGACGCATTCGCTCGGATCCATTCGCAAAGCGTCGGACAGCCCTTTCGACGCGTTCGGATAGTACCGCCAGATGGACGTGCGCTTCCTCGGTACGCTCGACTGCCGGTACTATCCGAACGCGTCGAAAGGGCTGTCCGACGCCCTGAGGATGGATCCGAGCG
>JAYTBD010000618.1:0-8837 GCA_043737155.1 Fimbriiglobus sp.
AGCCAGCCCCGACCGCGACCCCATCGCCGGTCGGGCCGCGAAATTGCGGCCAATTTTGATCGGCGACCGCGGGGGTGTAGAGGATTACGACGAGTCCGAGGGCTGACAGCAAGCGCATGGGAAAGGTTCCGTCGGGGTGGGATTCGACACTCGGAGTTTATCCGGCAATGACAAAAGGTTGAAGCGCGAAATCTTCGGACGAGCCACACCGACTTCCGAAGTCCGGCTTCGACTTCGGAAGTCCTTGCGAAGACACTGGGCTGTCGGTCTCGTCCGTCCGTTGGACTTCCGAAGTCGAAGCCGGACTTCGGAAGTCGGGTCATCCCTTTTGGCACCAAATACAATGGCGCACGTATCCCGCAGCACGGAGCTTCGCCATGAAAGCCGCCTACATCGAAACCACCGGCCCCGCCGAGAGCATTCGATACGGTGACCTCCCGAAGCCGGTGCCGACGGATCGCGATGTCCTCGTGAAAGTGGAGTGCGCTTCGCTAAATCCTGTTGACACATACATCCGCGCCGGTTTGGTGGCGATGGCGCTGCCGAAGCCGTTCATAATGGGGTGCGATCTCGCCGGGACCGTGGAAGCCGTAGGGCCGAACGCCACGCGGTTCCAAGTGGGCGAACGCGTCTGGGGTAGCAATCAAGGATTGCTCGGTCGTCAAGGGACTTTCGCCGAGTATTGTTGCCCGTCCGAAGATTGGCTTTATCCGATTCCCGACTCGGTCCGAGCCGATGATGCGGCGGCGCTCGCCCTCGTGGGAATCACAGCTCACTTGGGGCTGTTCTGGCGCACGAACCTTCGAGCCGGCGAGACCGTCTTCGTCAACGGGGGCACCGGCGGCGTCGGCATGGCGGTCATCCAAATGGCCAAAGCGACCGGGGCTAGGGTGATCACCACGGTGGGATCCCCGGAAAAAGCGGAACTCGCCCGTGAGTTCGGAGCGGATCTGGTCGTCAACTATAAGATCGAGGATGTCCCAGCCGCTGTGAAAGCCGGAACCGACGGTCGGGGGGTGGATGTGTGGTTCGAGACGCTCCCGCCCAGCGATTTCGAGCGGACCATCGATTTGATGGCCCCCCGAGGGCGGATCGTGGTCATGGCGGGACGCCAAGCCAAGCCGGTCTTCCCGAATGGAGCCTTCTATGTCAAAGGATTGTCGCTGTTCGGCTTCGTGATGTTTGCCATGAGTACGGACGAACAACGCCGTTGCGCGGATGACATGAACAGTTGGATGTCGGATGGAAAGTTAAAGGCGATGATCGGCCGGGTATTTCCGTTTTCGGAAGCGGCTGCAGCGCATAAGTTGCAAGAGGAGAACACCTTGGGAAAGAAAGGCACCCTTTCCGGAAAGATAGTCCTCGTCCCGAACTGACGCAGGATGTCGGAATTACTTGCTTTCTAACATGTTGAGCGCGAATAATCCGTCAGATTTTGCGAATCGCAGGGTAGAGCTTTTAGCTTGCACACTGGATGTGCCCGACGCCCCATCAACCTCCGTCGAGGCGATTTCACATGACACGCTCCTTCGTTCGGCCAACCGGTCATTTCCTGTTGGCAATCGTCGGTTTGACACTTTCTTCTGCGGCGAGCCAAGCCCAATTCGCCGGCTTCCGCAGCAACTATCACTACCAGCCGGCGTTCCCGACCCCGTATCGTTTCTACTCGTATCAATACAGTTCGATCTCAGGGTATAACTCCTTCGGAGTGCCCTATAGCTTCTACAGATACAACTCGACGGTCAGCCCGTTCCCGGTGAACTCGTTCAACAACTCCAATAACTACGCGCCCTCCTACAACCATTCCTCTTCATCGGGGTCGATGACGGGCGGTTACGGGACCGCGTACGACAGCTCCAGCCCGGATTTGGTCCGCCAACGTCAAGTGCTTCAAAGCGCACAAAACAGTGCGAAGTGGAACCCTTCCGGCGATCCCGGCCCCAAGAACGATTTGGACACTTGGCTGTCAGACCAATCGTCCCGGCGCGATGTTAACAACCCTGCTCAACCGGCACTCGACATCGCCCTGATCAATCCGAACGACGAACAGCTTCTCTCCGGATTGTCGCTCAACGAACTCGCCACGCGGATTCTCGCGTTGGAAGCGAAGGGGAAGAAAGCCGCCCCCGGCCTCTGCCCGCCGGAACTCGTAGATAAAATCGTCTTCACCGGCGGCCCCGCCGCCGATGCATTGAATATCTTCCACACTTCGAAGATCGCATGCCCGGACATTTTCAACATGCCCGAACTGAGTACGCTGTTGGAGGCATTCGAGAAGACTTATGCACCGATTGCGACGACGGCCCAAAGCGGCAAGAAAGCTTTGCCCGCGGACATCGACCGTTTGCAGTCGCTACTCGAAAAAGCCAAGTCCACTACGGAACCGATGTTGAAACCGGCTCCGATCAAGGAAGCCAAAGCATTGCTCGCCTTCTATGCCTCTCTCGAATCGGGTTTGAAATATCTCAAGACCGACGCTTCGGTGGGGGTGGTCGGGGACAAATGGAATAGCATCGGCGTCAACGTCAGCGACCTCGTGAAGCACCTTCGCAAATTCCAGATCCGCTTCGGCCGCGCCTCCGCCGGCGACGACGCGGCCTACGGATCGTTGCACCGGGGGATGCTGGCTTACTATGCGGCCTTGTCGCAGGCGAAGTGAGGGTGGCAAAGTCGCACCCGTGCTACCTCACTCCGTTCTTTGATGGGGCCGATTCCGCGTGACAGTCGCAATTGACCTCCGCGCGACTCGGTTGCATCCGAACTCCCATTGACACGTTCTTTTGGATTCGCACGTCCCGGTTCGGGAATATCCAGCATTCGCCGGTTTCATTTACGAAGCAGACGAAGAGCAAGTAATGCTCTTGGCCGTAGTCGATGGCGAGGTGTGCGTAAGCCGGGCCTTTGGGAGTATCGAGCGGAATCGGTGGATTGAGTTGGGTCATGGCGTAGATCGGTGGATTTGTGGGCGGTAGCCGAATTCACAGCAACGGCCATTCCCCAATTTGCGAATGCGGTCAATTCGCGGCTTTTCCGGGCGCGGTCGCAACGGGTGTCGAGGCACCGGGGATTGCTTCCGCCCCAGCTGCGGGGAGTATGCGGCGCCCGGCCCGCTCGGCCACGACTTTCGTCACCTCGGCTCCGAAGAGCAATATTTGGGTGGAGTAATAGATCCACACGAGCAAAGCCACCATCGACCCGGCCGCGCCGAAAGGCGACCCGATACCGCTGTGCCCGAGGTACAGGACGATGAGGAATTTGCCGAGGTTGAACAGGGCCGCGGTGAGGAGAGCGCCGAACGACACATCCCGCCACGCGAGCTTGGCGTCGGGGAGCACTTTGAAGATCATCCCGAACAACACGGCTTCGATAAAAAATGTGATGATGAAATTGACGACTTGCAATCCCGCTGCGGAGCCGGGGAGGTAACCCGTCAAATACTGACGGACCGCTTCCAGAGCCGTCGAGAGAAACAGCGATACGATCAGTAAGAATCCCACGCCGAGGACCATACCGAAAGAGAGAAATCGCGAGCGCAAGAACGTGGAGATCGGCTTGCCGCGCTTCGGGCGGATCTTCCAGATGTCGTTCATCGCCTCCTGCAGTTCGCCGAAGACTCCCGACGCTCCGAGGATCAAGGTGACCACGCCCACCGCCAACGCCAGGACCCCCGTTTCGGGTGCCTTCGAATTCGACAGCACGGTCTCGATCGTTTCGGCTTCCCGTTGCCCCACGAAGCCCGCGATCCGGCCCGATACCCCGCCCCGCGCCGCCTCCTCGCCGTAGACGAGGCCGGCGATGGCCAAAACGATTACGAGCAGAGGCGATAGCGACAGGGCGGTGTAGAACGCCAGCGCGGCGCCGATTCTCGGCGCGCGGTCGTCGATCCACGCCTCCCCGGCTTCGCGGACGATTCCCCACACGGACTTGATGTTCACGTCCCCGCCCCTCGCACGAAAAAAGACGGGCGAACGGCCCGTCTTTCGGAAAACGAATCGTCGCTTGGATTATAGCCGGAGCTTGCCGCCGGTCCGCTGGAGGACATCGATGGCTTCATCGGCATCGTCGTCCGAGGTCACTGTGACGAGGGTCTTTCCCTCTTTGAGTTCCTGTTCGAAATACTCGGCATCGTCTTGGGAGATCCCCAATCCGACCAGCCCGCCGATGGCGCTGCCGACCGTGGCCCCGACGCCCACGCTGGCGAGGAGGCCGATCAGCGCGCCGCCCGCGATGACCGGGCCAACGGGCGTGAGCAACCCGGCGATCACGGCGAGGCCGAGGCCGGTCCCGGCCGTGGCTCCGAGGGCCGCACCGATGCCGGTGCCTTCTTCCCACATCGCACCCGCGGATTCACCGTCCCGATCCAGGGATCCATCCGTCCGCCGGGTGATCAGGCCGATGCTGGTGTCCTCGAAGCCGGCGGCGCGGAGTTCGCGGACGGCTTTGTGGGCGTCTTGGACACGCGAGAACACGCCACCGACAATAGTGGTTGTGCCGACCATAAGGGATTCTCCGATTGACTTGGGCTCGGGCGGAAGAATGCCGCGACGAGTCTCGATGAGTCCGTCATTGCAAATGAAATGCCGCGCCGAGAAAACCCTAGAACGGAAGAGGCCGATCCCGAGGTGGATCGGCCTCTTCAACGGGACTGCCCATCGGGTTTAGCGTCGGGTCATGCGGCGGTTGTGAAGGCAACTGACGGGAACCGGTGTGTCCGAAAGGAGAGAGAGGAACTTTTGCTGGACCGCTTCGGAAGGCCGAATGGAGGCGCGGTCGTCGGGGAGGCATTCTTCGGTGTGGCGTTTATCGAAAAGAGGAACTGTCGCATCGAAATAAACGCTTTCATCGGACTGCAGTTCGTTCAGGATCATAATTGCGCCTCCTTGGAGATTCGCGTGTGCACAGAATCAAGTGCAGCTTTTATGCCATCACCTCTCGGTTCCTGTGTCTCCATTCAATAGAGGTTTGCAACGATCATCAACAAGCAAATTTCACGCGGGGGGACGAGCATGGGCACAATCCTGCACAGACTCAAGCAATTTCAGCCCTGCTTTCGACTTCCACTTTGTGCGAATTATCTCCGTCCACGAGTTCCACGAGGCCGTTTTCGCACCTCACGCCATCGAGTTTGACCCGAACCCCCTGTTCCCCCGCATCGACCGCGCTTGCGAATTCGATGTTGTAGACTGCCTTACCGAAGCGGTAACGCACCTTGTACTTTTTCCAACCTGCGGGAACGCAGGGGTGGAACGATAGGGTGGATCCATCGCGTCGGATGCCAAGAAGATCTTCGAGGCCGACGCGGTACAACCATGCAGAAGAACCGGTGTACCAAGTCCAACCGGCGCGACCGACGTGGGGCGGGCGCGAGTAGACATCCCCCGCGAGCACGTAGGGTTCGCCGCGGTATTGATCGGGCCGTGCGGCGACCGGGTTGATTTGCGAAAACGCGGCGTGTGCCGCATCGGCCCGACCGAGCTTGGCCAAGGCTTTGACCACCCAAGCCGCGGCGTGGGTGTACTGGCCACCGTTTTCGCGGACGCCCGGCAGGTAGCCTTTGATGTACCCCGGCCGGAGCGGGCCGTCGTCGAACGGCGGGGCGAAGAGCAGGACCAGCCGGTCCGCCGGTCGGACCAATCGTTCGACCACGGCGTCCATCCCTTGCGTCGCGCGGGCGCGATCCCCCCCGGCGATCACGGCCCACGTTTGTGCGAGCGAGTCGATTTTGCATTCGTCGTTCGTCGCCGAGCCGAGGGGGGTTCCATCGTCGAAGTAGGCCCGCCGGTACCAAGCGCCGTCCCACGCGTGCGTTTCCAGAGCCTCGCGGAGTTGGCCCGCGTTGGCCCGCCAGGTTTGCGCATCGGCCGGTTGTCCGTGTCGGTCCGCGATGGCCGCGAACTTATCGAGCACGTCGATTTGAAACCATGCGACCCAGACGCTCTCGCCGCGCCCCTCGGAGCCGACGGTGTTCATGCCGTCGTTCCAGTCGCCCGTGCCCATGAGCGGCAACCCGTGCGCGCCGTGTTTCCACCCGTTCGCGATGGCCCTCCGGCAGTGTTCGTACAGCGTGGCCGACTGCTCGGATTTCCTCGGGACGCCGTAGACTTCGTGCTGATCGGCGGCGAGAGCCGGCGCTTCGAGAAACTCCAGATCCGCGTTGAGAATCGCGTCGTCGCCGGTGATTCCGGAGTATTCCGCCACCGTGTAGGGCAGCCAGAGAAAATCGTCGGAGAAGCGCGTTCGCACGCCGTTCCCTGCGGGTTCGTGCCACCAGTGCTGCACGTCGCCTTCGAGAAATTGCCGCTTCGCCGCCCGCAGAATGTGGTCCTTGGCCTCCCCGGGCACCGCGTGGATCAAGGCGCACACGTCTTGGAGTTGATCGCGGAAACCGTAGGCCCCGCCCGATTGGTAAAATGCCGAGCGCGCCCACAGTCGGCAGGCCAACGTCTGGTAGACCAGCCAGCGATTCATCAACAAATCGAAGGCCCGGTCGGGCGTTTCCACTTGGATCGAGTGGCAGATCTCGTCCCAGCGCGACACGACCTCTTTCAACGCCGCATCGGCGGCCTCGGGCGATCGGTACGCGCGGATGATTCGCCTGGCGCTCGGTTCGTCGGGGGCTTGGCCCAGTAGGAACACAATGGTCCGCTCTTCGCCCGGAGACAACGTGATGCTACCGCGGATCGCCGCGCAGGGGTCGAGACCGGGGCCGACGAATCCGGAAAGCGCCGTCCGCGTGAACGAGCGCGGCGAGGCCGCGGTGCCGTTGCGGCCGAGGAACTCGGTGCGGTCGCCGGTCATCGAGCGCGGCCGGAGGTCGGAATCGGCGAAGGCGACGTGGGTGGGGAAATCGGGGTGGAACGGATTCCGGGCGCACAGCGCCCCCGTGTCCGCATCGACCTCGGTGACGAGGTGCGTCGCCGTGGCCTCGCGATACGTGCCGAGGACCCACTCGGCGTAGTAGGCCACCTCGAGCCGGCGGAGTGTCGCGCCGGTGTTGCGGAGCTTCATCAGCGAAATCTTGACGGGGTCGGCGAGGGGCACGAAGACCGTCAATTCGCTTTCGATCCCTTCGAGCTCGCGCTCGAATACGGTGTAGCCCTGACCGTGGCGGACCGTGACCCCCCGACCCGTTCGCACGGGCAACGGCGTCGGGTTCCAAATCGTGCCCGCTTCTTCGTCGTGCAAGTAAATCGCATCGCCGGGCGGGTCGGAAACCGGGTCGTTGCTCCACGGTGTCAGCCGATTCGATTGGCTGTTGCCGGCCCAAGTAAACCCGCCGCCGGAATCGGTGACGAGGAACCCGCCCGACGGATTTGCGATGACGTTCGACCATGGGGCCGGCGGTGGTCGCTCCGGACGAATCACGAATTCCAACCCGTCCGCCGAGAAACCGCCATAGCCGCCGTCGAACTGGAGCGGCGGGGAGACGGGGTAGTTCGCGGAGCGCGACGCCGGTTTGGGCGGCGCGTCCGCGCGCCGGGGCGGGTGCGGCCGCGACGCCGCGGCCGCATCGACTTGGGCCGCGATCAACCCGACGCTGACGTCGAGGACGACGCGCGCCGCGGCGAGCAGGAGCGTCCGGTCGACATCGGTCATCTGCCAACCTTTGCGGACGAACACGCCGTCCGGCCGGTCGATCCGATCCGCCAAGCCGGCGACGCGGACTTGATTGTTCACTTCGTCGAAGAGTTCGTCCTGATAGCCGCCCGCGTTCTCGAGCAGGATGATGAGATCGGCTTTGAACCCTTTGGATTGCCAGTAGGCGTGCGCTTGCAGGAGTTGGCGCACTTGCGGCAACCCCTCCATCCCGTGGATACGCAGTACCAAAATCGGCAAATCGCCGGAGATGCCGAAGGCCCAGAGACCGGATTGTCCGAGCCGATTCGCCAGCAGGGTTTCGCGGGCGGCGCGCAACGGACCGGTCGGATACAGCAGATAACCCGCGATCCGCTGAAAAAGATGCACATCGTCCGACTTCCAATTGCTCCCTTGGAGTTCGATATTGGAGTGCGCCCAGGCCAACTCGAACGCCCGTCCGACGGCGGAGAGGGTGTGGTAGCGCTCGGCCATGGCGATGGCGTCTTCCCGCGTCGCGGCGATCCCCGTCGAGAAGGCCACGGTGGAACTCTGGCCCGGCTTGAGAGCGACCGTCCGGCGGATCGCGAAAATCGGGTCGAGTACCGCGCCTTGGTGCCCCCGTAAATGCCGTGTGTCGCGATGCATTGCGGCCGGCGCCGCGGGCGATCCGCGTCGGCCCAAGAATTCTTCCCGCGAGGTTTCCCAAGAGACCGCGCCCGCCACGGGCTCGGCCGCGAAGGCGTGGACCGCGAAGATCGGCGCCTGATCGGCGGCGCGCGGACGGCGGCGGCAGAGGATCGCCTGGTGCTCCGCGATCCATTCGGTTTCGAGGAAGAGCTTGCCGAAGGCCGGGTGGGCCGCGTCGGCCGTGTGGGGGGCGAGCACGATCTCGGCGTAACTCGTGAGGTCCAACTCCCGGCTTTTCGCACTTCGGTTCGTCACCGTGATCCGCCGGACTTCGACGTTTTGATCGGGCACCACGGTGATTTGGACGTGCGTTTCGATCCCGCCGTCGATCCGGCGGATCTCCGCTTTGTCGATCGCGAACGTGACCTCGTATTCATCCGGGGCGGTCGAAGTCGGTTGGAAGCCCGCCGACCAGAACGCCCCGCTGCGGCGATCGCGGACGTAGAGCGCTTGACCATCCGCATCGCACGTCCCATCCGGTTGCCAGCGGGTGACATCGAGTTCGCCGCAGCGGCTGAAGCCCGCGCCGGAGTTCGTCACCATCACCGTGTACCGGCCATTGCTGAGCAGGT
>JAYTBD010000619.1:0-8835 GCA_043737155.1 Fimbriiglobus sp.
GGCTCGGTGGGTAGCTGCTCGACGAGTCCATCCCGAATCAATTCGGTCACGAGTCCCTTCACCGTTGTGCCCGCGACGAGATCCCGGGGATTGACGAAGGCGTTCCAACTGGTACCAACTCCAGTGACCAGTATGTTCGGCGATCAACTTCAAGAGAGCGGTTTTGTCGACAATAATCACTCATTTTCGGACTGCACGAAGTAGACCAAGTCGTCTCGGTCGGCTTCGGGCCAAGTTGTCAGTAGGTCCGTACCGGCTTGACGCACCGCTTCGATCGGGGAGCGGAGAAGCCCGAGGACTGCAAAATACCCGACTCGAATCGTTCCCATCAAACGAAATGAGTTCTCGGGCTTTCGCGCGAACTCGACAACTTCGCCGAGAAGAGAACCATTGTCGCCGATGGCCTCGGTTACGATTTCCACCGCGTTCGCGCGGACGACCGGCGATGGATGGTGCAAAAATTTCCGCAGTTCAGCGAGAGGAAGCCGACGGGTTTTCACCGCGTCAATCGCGTGTTGAAGTTGGTTTGCAGCCATTGATGTCCCCGCGGATCATTCGATCTCGAAGCGAATGCGTTCATAAACCTTTCAAAGTGCCTTTGTATTTGCCGCATCCGCAAGCATACGTTACGAACCTCGGAGTACGATCATCGAATGCGATCAGTTCTCCGCATGAGTCACATCGCAATGACGTGACTCCGGTCTGCTGAAACTCTGTTAAGGCCGCCAGCAATGCCGTCAGCATTTCCGGCGTGCCTTTAGGTCTAAGGGCGGGCGAGTTGCCATCGGACCCCTGATTTTCCATGCCGGAGCAATCTCTGAACTAACCATCGGCAACTAACGGGAATCGTTACACCAGTCCGGCGTAGTCACGACGGCCTTGCTCCAGCCAGTATCTGCGGAGCAACTGAAATATGGCGTCGAATTCTTGAGGATCGTCGAAGCATATATGCGAGCCGCATCGGAGACAACCGATCGGCGACATCCCCTGATCGCCGGTGATCTTCATCGGTTCGCCGCATGTGCAGAACAAATCCTCGAGGATGGGCGAGGCGGAATATTTCAGGTTGGATTGGATGTTATCAACCCTAGCAAGGAAAGCACTGCGTAGCATCAATGGGGTTGGGTCGTAAATCATCCAATTCGTCCATCCGAAATGCTGCTGCCTAGCGTACGTTGGCCGGTCTCCGTCATGCAATAGAGCGGTTGGGAAGGCCTATGACCCGTCTGGGTCGTCACCAATCCCGATTCCTCAAGGTTGTGCAGAGCCGCGAGCAATCCGATGGACACGACGTGCGAATCCCGTCCGAACTGCGACGTCAACGCACGGTCGAGTTGGTACCAACTGTACAGGCGGTCGTTGGCATTGATAATCTCCAACACCGCCAAGGCGCGTGTGTCCCATGGTCAGCTCGATGGAATCTTGATCGGGGCGACTTCTCCATCCGAATCCAACGCACTCGCGCCCTTCGCGGTGATCGAGTATAAAGGGTCCATACGGCCGGTTACAACGATGGAGCTGATCAGTCCTTGCGCCTCGAGTTCGCGAAGAATCACGAGGAGTTTCCGGGACCTCAAAGTCTCTTCACCGGCCAAAACACGTTCGAGTTGGTACCAGGACCATTGGCCGTCGTGCCTGGAGATTAATTCGAGAACGCGGCGCACAATTATTCTCCTATCAAGCGGATGGCGTCAGGGTGGTAAAGATCCTGCAAAGCGCCGCGTATGCCGTAGTCCTCCAGAGTCGCCGTGTGAGTGTTGTCCCACAATGCATGGCGCAGGTCGAAATCGTTCGGCACGCCCGACTGCCAACCTGACCTCCGGTACCGGACGAACTCACGAAGTTCGTGCGCGTAGAAGTTTAAATCGGCAGGTGTCGGTTCCAAAGTCCCAGCCGCAATCCCTCGGAGACGTTGAATCATTGCTTGGTTTGCCGGATCGAGGTCGAATCGCGCCAGATGTTCTTCGACGACTTCGATGCCGCGGGTTGTGACGCGGATATTGTCTGTCGTCAACTCACGAATCGGCCCACCGGCCAAGTTGGGCTCGAACTCGCGGCCACTCGATACCCCTCTCGCACCGAGTGACCGGCCTTCGACCTGCTCCACCAAGAGAGTCCGGCCGGTGGCCAGATCCTCGACCAGCACCCGCGTCGTCACGCCCGTCTCGGTGCGGATCGCCGTGGTGCCCAGCACCCGCGCGCCGGTCAAGCCCCGCAAGGCTCCGACCAGGGCCGGCCCGTCGACCGGCAGCGTCGCCAGCGTCATCAGCACTTGATCGATGAACGGCGCCGCCGTGCGTCCGAGTTCCCGGTGCCTTGGGTCGAGCCGTTCCGCTTCGAGCTGGATCCCCGTAGAAAATCGCGGTTCTGCGTCAGCTGCGGATGCTCCGATTCGAGGCGGCGAATTCCTCGTCCGTCACGACTTGGCCGGTCGACTGCTCTCGGATGAAGCCGATCATGTCGACGTCGAATTGTTCCCGGCCGACGGCCAACTGCGTGAAGAAACTCCCTTCGACGTAGCCACCGATGAAGGCGCTGTTCTGCCGCTCCGCTTGATCGGAGTGGCCGAGCACGGCGAGGGCCAAGTTCTCGTTCACCGACTCGGAAAACGCCGCCCCGCCGCGCAGCAGTCCGATGGTACTGTCGACGAGCGGATTGCCGCCACCGAAGAGCGTGAGGCCGACGGAGTTGCCGAGTCGACCGAACAGGTCCGTGCGACGTGGCGGAACGCCGTGCTCCAAGGCTTCGTAGATTTCCGGGTTCTGGAGACGGCGCTGCTGATCTTGGAGGCGTTCCGCCTCGGTCAAAAAAGCTCCGAAATCATGAGCTAGTCGACTTTGCTGCATCAACGCTTCGGCCACCCGTTCGCGGACAGTTTGCGCGTGGTCCGAAATCTGTTGACCCGCGTTGTCCAGCACCGGTTGCAACTGTTCCACGACGACCGCGCCGACAATCAGTGGCACGCTGTCGATCGCGATCGGACCGGGTGACGAGCCTAACCGGTCCACCACGGTAGTTACGACCTGTTGGACGACCGGCGCTGTGGTACCGAGCAAAGTTTGACCCGAATCGCGGATCTCACCCCAAGTCGGCAACTCCCACCCTGTGCCATCCGGAACTGTGCGGTCTTCGAGTTGTTGAAAACTCAGTCGTGTGTTGCGCGCCATCGTGGCTCCCGATTGTCCAAACGGACCCGTTCATGGAAAGTGCCGGACGTGCCCCGGTTAATACATCTGGCGAGTGAGAAAAATAATAGCGCGCACCCAAGTGTCCGGTACGATGAAAAATTCTCGAGAATTTCGAGTGTCACCCCGGCTCCACCCGGAACAGCACGCGGTTGAAATCGACCGCTTCGCCGTTCTTGGCGCAGACTTCCACAATGGTGCCGGAGACGTCGGCGGTGAGGTCGTTGAAAATCTTCATCGCTTCGAGCTTGCAGACCACGGTGGTGGGGCCGACACGGCTGCCGACGGACGTGTAGTCGGGCTTGTCCGGCGCCGGCTTGGAGTAGTAGGTACCGACCATCGGCGACTTGATTTCGAGCAGGTGCTTGGCCGGCTTAGCGGGTTCGCTCGGGGCGGAGGGAGCCGGGGCCGATGCTGGAGCCGGGGCGAAGTGGGATGCGGCGGGGGCGAAGCCTTTGCGGAGGCGGATGCGGTGCTCGCCTTCGCCGAGGGAAATCTCGGAGAGATCGTGCTTGCCCATCAACCCGATGAGGTGCTCCACCGTCTTGACGTCGAACGGGCGGGGTTCGCCCGGCGGGGCGGGTTTCGGATCGGTGGCCACGGGCTGGACCCAACGGGATTCGGTTCGATGGGCCACTTTAGACAGGGCGGCCCGCGGTGAACCTTTAGGATACTGCGCCGGCGTCGTGCGGCAGCGTGGTCAGGCGGATTGGCGGGGCGTCGTCTTTGGTGATGAGGAACATATCTTCGAGCCGCACCCCGCCCCAACCGGGGATGTACACGGCCGGTTCGAGCGTGACGATCATCCCGGCTTCGAGGATCGCTTCCGAATTCTGGCGGATCTGCGGGGCCTCATGGACGTCGAGCCCGATACCGTGGCCGAGGCCGTGCGTGAAGTAGTTGTTGAGTCCGAACGAATCCAGCACCTTGCGGGCGGCCGAATCGACATCCTTCGCCGGAGTGCCGTGCTTGAGAACGGCGACCGCGGCTTGCTGGGCCTGCTGCACGGCGTCGAAGATTTCCTGGAACTTCATGCCGACGCGTTCGCTGCGATTCTTGCGATTGGGCGACGGGTTGTACGGGCTGCGGAACGTCCGCGTGATGTCGGACTTGTACCCGGCATCGGCGCCCCAATCGACGAGGAGTTTGCTGTTCTCGAGCAGCATACGATTGGTCGGCTGGGCGTGCGGCAGCGCACCGCGCTCGCCGTAAGCCACGATGGTCGGGAACGCGGAGCATTTGGCCCCCGCGCGGCGGATGTACGACTCCATCGCATCGACGCTGTCTTTTTCCGAATCGCGCTCGGTGAGAAACGCTTGGAACATTTGGAAGGCGCGCTCGGCGATGCGGACGGCGACCCGGACCTGCTCGATTTCTGAGGGGTCTTTGATGGCGCGGAGCTGTTCGATCTTCGGGCCGACGGGGGCGAAAGTGGACTTGGAAGCTTTTTCCTTCAAGTCTTCCAACAAAGCCATCGACACGTGGTTGGATTCGAACCCGACGGTCTTGGCCCCGAGTTTGGTCAGCGTTTCGGCGGTCGCTTCTTGGATCGTTTTGGTATGCGGGCGGATGACCGCTTCGAGTTCGGGATTCTCTTCGCGGAGTTGCTCCTCGAACCGGCTGTCCGAAATGAGAATGGCCTGCTTGGGCGTCAGGATCAAGTAGCTGCTGTCGCCGCCGAAGCCGGACAGATAGGCGACGTTGCGCGGGTTGGTGACGAGGAAGGCATCCACCCCGTCGGCCTTGATGTCGCGGAAGAGATTGGTGCGGCGTTGTTGGACGTAGTTCATAGTTGGGGCAGCGGTGGCGTGCGGAAAGGATGTTTCAGAGTAGCTTCATACACCTTTATTATCGCATTCTCCAGCATTTTTTCCCGTTCCGCCCCGATTTTGGCATTTTTTTTTCATGCGCACGAGGTCGGTTGGGTCAGCTTCTTGCGGTGGGGTGGCTACTAGGCGAAGGTTTGCATGGGGAGCCTCAGGGGGTCGATTCGTCGAAGAACGCGGAGTCGATATCGCGGGCGCCGTGGAGGACGTGGTGAATCACGGTGACGCCCATTTCATCACGGAAGTAGATCATGATATCATAGATGCTGATTTTTCTGATGCCAGGCGCCAGATGGTCGGCTCGAGTGCCGAGATTGGGATGCCTGGTGACGAGTCGGATCCGATTGCGCAATTCGCGCCGGAGCTTTTTCGAGTACTCGGGACTGTATTGCCCGTAATAGTCGAGTACGGATTCGAGTTCGTCACCGGCGGCGTCGGTCAGTCGAAATCGTCTCATGGGACTTTCACCGCCCCGGCCAATCTTTCCTCGTATTTTCGCTCGA
The DNA here is from genome assembly GCA_043737155.1 of Fimbriiglobus sp. Lineage (GTDB taxonomy): Bacteria > Planctomycetota > Planctomycetia > Gemmatales > Gemmataceae > JALHQU01. Next base: position 5,515 of record JAYTBD010000619.1, read on the forward strand.
GCCGATCCATGAATTCTTCACCATCGACGTACTCCCCCCGGTTGTATTGGTCGATGCTCTTCTGGAGCATCGCGCGCAGGCGGGGGTTGTCTTCGTCAATTAGCGAGGGCTGTTCCAACATGAACAACCACTCCGCGACCGCGAGAGTCATGGCTTCATCCCAAGATTGATACTCCCCTTTCGCAACGCGGGCCTCGATGTTCGCGGTGAAATCGTCCGGCAGACTCACGGTGATCGTTTTCATTTCGTATCCTCCCTCCGCAATTGTCTCAGCTCGGCGGGCATTTCGCCACTGTAGCTCGCCCAGAGCGCGTCGATCGGATGCGCGCACCACAAGCCCGGCGCGACCGCCTTCAAATGCCGGGCGATTTGCATGAGGCAGCCGACGTTCCCGGTGAACAGCGCCACGGCGCCGGTGTCGCGGATGTTCGCCGCTTTGCGGTCGCCGAGTGCCGTCGCCATCTCCGGTTGCGTCAGGTTGTAGCTCCCCGCCGCGCCGCAGCAAAGTTCCGTTTCGTTCAACGGCACAAGTTCCAAACCGGGGATCGCTTCCAGTAGTGAGCGCGGCTGCTTCTGGATTTGCTGGGCGTGTCGGAGGTGGCAGGCGTCGTGGTAGGTCGCCTTGATCGGCAGGCGGTGCGTCGGCTTGATGAGTCCGAGCGAATACAGGAACTCGGAGACGTCCTTCACCTTCGCTTGGAACTGCTTCGCTTCGTCCGCCGACGCCGTGGCGTGCATCAGGTGCGTGTAATCCTTGAGCATCGCCCCGCAGCCGGCGGCGTTGGTGATGATCGCATCGAGTTCTTGCCACTTCGGCCCGCCGACGCCGAAAGCGGTGCAATTGCCGGCCGCGAGTGCGCGGGCTTGGCCCTCTTCGCCGCTGTGATAGTGCAGCGCTCCGCAGCAAGCTTGGGCTTTGGGAATCCAAACGTCGCAGCCGTTGGCCTGGAGCACCTTGGCCGTGGCGTAGTTCGTCTGCGGGTACAGCCCGTCGGCGACGCAGCCGAGAAACAACCCGACCTTCGCCCGGCGCGGTCCGATGGCCGGGAGCAGTTCGGGCAAGCTGCCGTAGTGCCGCTTGAGCGGCGGGAGCATCCCGTGCATCGTCCGCATCGACTGCGGCAGAAGCTTCAGCACGCCCGATTTGCGCATCAGCCAGTCGAGGCCGGTCCACTGTGCCACCCGCGCCGGGGCGAGGGCCAAGCGCGTGCGGATGCGGCTCGGGAAGATTTTGAACAGCATCTGGCGCTGGATCCAATTGAGTGAGCGCGTGCTGCGGCCGGGGTCGAGGTGCTCCATGTGTTCGCGGAACGGTTCGATGAGTTTGCCGTACTGCACGCCGGAGGGGCACGCGGTTTCGCACGCCCGGCAATTCAAGCAGAGGTCGAGGTGCCCCTTCACGATGCCGTCGAGTTCGAGCGCCCCGTCGATGACTTGGCGCATCAGGTAAATGCGGCCGCGCGGCGAATCGGCCTCGTTGCCCGTTTCCACGTACGTCGGGCACGCGGCGGTGCACAGTCCGCAGTGGACGCAGTCGAGGATGAGTTCGTAATCGATGTCCGGCTTCGCCGGGGGCACGAGGGCGAGTTCGAGTTTGGCCGAAGCGGGCATGGCGAAGAAAACCTGGATTCGGAAGCGTATCGCTATTGTACAACGCCACGCGCCGGTCGATCTCCACACGGGAAGATGGTACCGATTGAATCGCCTATTTGATGAACGTCTTCAACTCCGCGAGTGTTCGCTTCATTCCATCGAGTTCGACACTCGGCACCCGGATCCGCTTGATGACCCTTTCCGCTTCCTTGACCTTTCGAAGATCCAGCAGGGCCGAGCCGACCGCGAGATCGAGAAGCTCCTTTTCAAAGTCCGATAGGTCCTTGCGTCGGGCATCAACTCGGTCGAGTACCTTGGCGAGATCCTCGGGCGAGCTGAACTTCACGTCGGAGGCGAGTAGTCGGATCCCGATAATCGTGCCTGCAGAACTACCTTGCAGATCACCGACGGTCTCCTGGAATAGCTTGACCTGGGCAGAATGGGCCGGGACGGTAGGTAATTCGTAAAATGACGGAGCGAGTAAGGCAAGGGATTTCGAAGATCGTTCGCCCCGCTTCACGACCTTCCACTCCACAGGATCAGAAATGATTGCGTCATCTCGGTGAGACACTCGAACCCTGAGTGAATAGGTGCCTGCTAAGGTCAGATTATCGAATGGAGATAGGCACAAATGCTGCCGGTCGATTTCTCCGGATGGAAGACGATAATCGGTTAACGCTGACTGGCTCGCAAAATATGATCCGCTGTTGCAAAATCTGGACCTCTTGATACGAATGACCACCGGGCACTTTGAGTTCGTAAGACACGGCATCAGCCCATATCGACTGCTTCCGCTTAAACGACAGGTCTCCGGCCGAGTGATTCTCCAGCGACGCCGCGAAGAACACCGGATCGCCACTTTGCAGACTCGTAGCCAAGAGGGTTATGCGGACGACGGGCGTCGTGAGGTCTTTTGGCACCGGAGCAGCACTAGCGAGCAGGGCGAGTAAGATTTGGACGTTCATAGGTATTGCCCATGCCGACAGGGTGACTTTGCTTCTCTCGAATACCACGCTTCTGCCCGACTGACAAGAGAGAATCTGTCTCCGGGTATGCCTCTAGATTTTGGTATGACGCCTGGCCCGTAGGGGCACCCCTTGTGGGTGCCCGGACGGCCCGGAATTCGCAAGGCACGGGGATTGTGATGTCCCGCACTTCCCGAGCGACCGTCACCGGGTATCCGGTTCCGGGCACCCACAAGGGGTGCCCCTACGGGAAATGCCAAATTCAGAAGGTGTACCCTCTGTCTCCGATCGCTCCATCTTGCCTTAGGGTCGTTCAGCAGACCTAACCGCAGCCAATTGGCCGACGGTTAGCTTGTGCTCGTTGAGCTTCGCGGCGTTCCGATTATTCTTAACATCCATACAGCCCTCGTCGCCGGGGTATGGAGGGATGCCGAGATGTCCCGGCTTGTGGATCATGTCGAAGCGATGGAGCACCTCATGCAGAACACCTCGAGGAAGGTAATCTTGCAGAGTGGGGACAGCCGGATCTTGGGGGTACTCGGTCGTCCAAGTTGCCGACACATCGCGACTAGTTTCGATGAATATGAATATCGATCCAGTGAGGTAGCTCTGGTTTTGTTTTACAGGAATAGCAATACCGACCAAAGCTGCTTCTTTTGGCACGACACCGGCTGGAAAATCGAAATCTTTCGCCTCCTCTCCCTCATACGCGCCAATGATGTGGACGACCCAGAAGTCGAGAACCGAAGCCACATCGCGAGTA
>JAYTBD010000620.1:0-8828 GCA_043737155.1 Fimbriiglobus sp.
GATTGTCCCCGGTTCCCGAGGAAGTGCAAGGTGCGTTGCGGATTCCGGAAATCTATTCGACGAAGCCTAGTTTACTACAGTCGGTAAGTGGGCTTGCTAAATTTTCCGAGGGACAAACATGAGGGACTTTTGTGGAACTCCCCTTGCAACGCGATTTCTAACTTGGGAGACGCAGTCCCTCAGAAAGCATCTTCGAACGAATGTCAACAGTGGCAGCTACGATCAAGTCGAGGATTCGCTCGATTTTCTCGTAGGAGTAGCCGTCCCTACATGATCGCTGATTTAAGAATTGCTTTGCATATTTGCTCTTGCTGAGTAGTTCGCCTTGATAAGTATCGATATTTTGATTGTAGCTACTCCAGCGAACACACGCTTTCACGTCGAGATTAAGATAACACTCTATTGCCGCTGCACGACCGTTGATATCAGCAATATTTTCACCTGTAGGCCCCACGGTTTTGAACGTCTCGAAAGCCTCGATGTCCGGAAGCTTGAGGATGCGCATATTTGGCGGAAGATCGAGTGCACCAGTCCGACGATAGTTTGCGACTCCTTCAGCATCATTGTCGAATAAAACAAGAATATCGTTTTGGACTGAGATGGCTATCAATCCTTGCACAAAGCGATACATATTACCCGTGCCTGAAAACGGATATCCGTCTTCCATATCTACAAAGTCGAAGAAATCAGCGATGTGTGGTCGCAGTAACTTTAACGCATGCTTGAGTATGGCTGCATCAGAGCTCCCTTCGGTTACGATTAGGACACGCTTAGATGAACTGAGATTCTTCACAAAATCTGTGCGATTGGCCCAACCGTTCGCTTCGATATCCGCATACGCCCAAATGACCGGAAGCTCAATCGCTTTCGGATTCTCCGCCAATAGGCGAAGGATCGAATTGGCGCTAAGGTTTTCCATTCCTTGGGAGATTTTGTTGGCCAAATCCCCATTCAGACCAAGCCGTGGAGCAATTTGCCGAGTGAAGAACTTCCCAAAGTCTTCACCACCATCACCGTAATCAATGTTAATCGTTTCCATGTCGAGAGTCGCCATCGTTTCTGCGAGCCGTGCAAACGAGAAAATCAGTTCGTCAATATCATTAAGGTTAGCTTTAAACAAAAACTCTCGCTCGCAACTTGCGAGCGTGTAGCCTAGCAATTCAATCCGATCGGCAACAAGGCGAAGAGGCTTGGTCAGGCCTTCTTTGAATTCTGTAACGATTTCGTAGCTACCGTCAGGGCGATCATCGCCAGCGTAGTGGTAAGGTACAGACGAAACATCGATTTCAGCCTGGAAGAGAGCACTATGGTCGTTGAAGCCATTATTCTTGCCCCAATCAACTTCGAGGCGACCAACGGCCAGATGTATCATTGTGCCCATAAGCTATATAATACCGAGATGGGCGAGGTTGTGGACTTGCCGATACTGAGGTCAGAATTCGGCCCTTCATCCTATACACCGAATATCGACATTCTTACATTACAGACTATCAGCATGAACGCCATCGACATGCCTGTCCTCAAACGCTTGCTTGACCCGCTCGGCCACCTCCTGACCCCGGACGTGGCTCAGAAGTTCGTCGACTACCGCTTAGATGCGCAAGCGCAAGAACGCATCGACGCGCTGGCCCGCAAGTGCAATGAAGGCCAATTGACCGAAGGCGAACGCCGGGAATACGAAACCTACGTCCAGACCATCGATTTCATTTCCATCCTCCAAGCCAAGGCCCGGTCGATCCTCAAGCGATCGCCGGATGCCTGATGCCATCGCCCCTGCGCCAACTCGTTTGCGACCGGGCCGGTGGCCGTTGCGAATACTGCCACCTCCCCGAATTCGCCGCTCCGGTGTCGAACTTCCACATCGAGCACATCATCGCCAAGCAGCACGGCGGTTCCGATGAACCGGAAAACCTCGCCTGGAGTTGCCACCGATGCAATCTCCACAAAGGTCCGAATCTGAGCGGCATCGATCCTTTCGCCGAACGGGTCGTGCGACTGTTCGATCCCCGGCGCCAATCTTGGAAGCGCCACTTCGAGTGGCTCGGTGCCGCCTTGATCGGCCGGACGCAAACCGGACGGGCCACGATCGCCGTACTCGACATCAACGATTCGCAGCGCGTCGATCTCCGACAGATCATCCGAGACGACGGCGATTGGCCGGAGCAATAACGATCAGTGGTGCCACACTCCTCACTTCGCCTTCACATCGAAGCAGTGCAGCTTGTCCTGATCGCGCAGATACAACTTCCCGTTGGCCACGACCGGATGCTGCCAACTCTCGCGGCCGCTCGGCTCGGGGATCTTGAACGAGCCGGCCAATTTCGGCTTCTCCGGGTTCGCTTCGATCAATGCGATCACGCCGTTCTCGTAGCGGTAGTACAGCATCCCGTCGGCGTAGACGACCGCCGCGGATCCTTTGCCGCCGGCGACGGCTTGCGTTTCCTTGTAGAGGATCTCGCCGGTTTTGAATTCGACGCAGGCGGGGTGACCGCTGTTGTGGGCGTTGCCGAAGAAGATGTGCTCGCCGACGAGGACCATGCCGCCGTGGTGGTTCTGCAATTCGCCCGCCTTGTAGCGCTTCAGTTCTTCGACCTTCACCGACTCGCTGCCTTCGGCTTTGAGCTTCAGCAGCGCCGAGCCGCCGTCGCCGTAGCCGGTCGAGCACCAGACCAAATCGTCGCGGCTCACGATGGTCGGGATGTTGGCCGTGCCGTTGGAAATCTTGGCGTACTGCCACAGGAGTTTGCCGGATTCGGCGTGGACGCCGACGACGCCGCCCGACTTGCCGAGCAGCGTGATGTACATCGGCACGTCGCCGACTTTGGCCTTCACGGGCGATGCGTAGCCCGCGCCGCCGGTGTCCTTCATCTCGGTGCGCCAGAGTTCTTTGCCGGTGTTCTTGTTCAGCGCCACCACCGCCGCTTTGTCGCCGCCCGGCGTGCAGATGAGCTTGTCGCCGTCGATCAGCGGCGTCTCGCTGTAACCCCAGCCGGACATCATCTTGCCTTTGAAATCCTTGGCGAAGTTCTTCGACCAAACGAGCTTGCCGTCCTTCGCATTCAAACACGCGAGGTCGCCTCCTTTGGTGAGGACGTACGCCTTGCCGCCGGACACGACCACCGTGGCGTTCGGATCCTCACCGTCGGCCGAGTAGGGCGTCTCCCACACGGGGCTGCCGTCGGATTCTTTGAATGCCCAGGCGAGGTTCTTGCCACCCTTGCTCCCGCTGCCGTAGATGAATCCGCCGGTCACGGCGACGGACGAAAAGCCTTTGCCGCAGCCCTTCGCGGTCCAAGTTTTGGCGGGGCCGTCTTTGGGCCATTCTTTGAGCAGCCCCTTCTCCTTGGAGACGCCGGTGCGATCGGCGCCGCGCCAACCGGGCCAATCGAATTCGGCGGCGGAGGCGAGAGAGCTGGTAAGCGTGATGCTGAGCAATACGCGGAGCATGGGGTGGGGCCTTAGTGGGAGGAGAAAATGCGAACGGTGCGATTTGTAGGGGCACCCCTCGTGGGTGCCCTCATCCGGATGCCCGAAGTTGTTGCCAATCCAAGATCCGATCTTCAACTGAATGCACACCGACTTCGGTGACAGGGCACCCACAAGGGGTGCCCCTACAGTTGAAAACTACTTCGCCTTCACATCGTAGCAGACCAACTTATCCTGATCGCGGAGGTACAGCTTCCCGCCCACGATGACCGGGTGGGGCCAGCTCTCTTTGCCGCTGCGGTCGGCTTCCTTGAATGAGGAAACCACTTGGAGCTTGTCCGGCGAAGGTTCGATCAGCACCACCGTGCCGTTCTGATAGCGGAAGTAGAGCAAGCCGTCGGCTAACAGCACGGCCGCGGAACCGTTGCCGCCGGCGGGGTTCTTCTCCGGTCCCCACTTGATGTCGCCCGATTTCAGATCGACGCAGACGGGATTACCATCGTTTTGATTGTGGCCGAAGTAAGCGTAGTCGCCCACCTTGACCATGCCGCCGTGGTGGTTGTTCAACTCCGGCTTCTTGTACGCTTTCACCTCCGCGGCCGCGAATTTGTCGCTGCCGTCCGCGCTGATTTTCAACAGCGCGGAACCGCCGGAGTACGAGCACGATACCCAGACGTTGTCCCCGGTGACGATGGGCATGGGAATTTGGGCCGTGCCGCCGCCGGCGGGCTTGCCCTTGTATTCCCAAAGGAGTTTGCCGGTTTCGGAGCTGACGCCGACGACACCCGCGGATGCGCCCATGAGGACCACGTACATGTCCGCGCCGGCCAACTTCACTTTTTGCGGCGAGCAGTAACCGCCGCCGTTTCCGCCGCCGCCGGCGATTTCGCTCTGCCAAATGTCTTTGCCCGTCTTCTTGTTCAACGCGACGACGGCCGCCTTCTCCCCGCCCGGCACGCAGATGAGCTTGTCTCCGTCGATCAGCGCCGAGTCGGTGAAGCCCCAGGCGGGCACTTTGCCGCCGAACTCTTTCACGTAGTCGCGCTCCCAATCCAATTTGCCGGTTTTCGCGTCGAGGCCGACGAGCTTGCCCTTGCTGCTGACGGCGAACACCTTGCCGTCGTCGAAAGTGGGGCTGGCGCTGGGGCCATTATTTTGACGGCCCCGGTCGAGAGGGCGCGGGTCGTCGAACGGAGTGAACCAGAGTTCCTTGCCGTCGGCCTCGGTCAAGGCCCAGACGCCGTCCTTCCCATCGCGTGTGCCCATGCCGAAGATCATCCCCTTGGCGATGGTCGGTGTCCCATAGCCGAGGCCGAGGTTCTTTGCGGTCCAAGCGATCGGCGGGCCTTCCTTCGGCCACGTTTTCAGCAGACCGGTTTCTTTGGAAATGCCGTCGCGGTTGGGGCCGCGGAAGGCGGGCCAATCTTCGGCGAAAGCGCTCGTCGCGAACAGCAGGCCGGCCGCGAGCAGCGGGAAGCGAATGGGCATCGGGTCAACTCCGGGAACGGGATGATCGAAGGCGGGAGAGCGCTGGGGGTCTTTAGATAAGTGTAAACGGCGGGGCGGGAAGTGCAAGCGCGGGCCGTGGGAGCAAACCGTCCGAATCGATGCTATTCTTCGACGCACGGTCGTTCGGCCGGCGGACGTTCTGTCTATCGGGGTAAGAAACTATGATCTTATCGGCACGTTGGCTCCGGTCGGTCGGGGTCGCAGTAGCGCTGGCGGGCCTTTCGGCGTGCGATCCGACGGGACTGACGAATCGTCGGGACCCTGCGACGACGGCGCCCATCCAGCCCGAACTCCCGATCGCGGCCGATCGCTTCGAGGTCCATGTACTCACGGCTTCGTGGTGCGGATATTGCCAGCAGGTACCGCCGCTCTTGGAGAAACTCCGCGCGGAATTCCCGACTGTGGCCTTCCGGGAATACGACATCGACGCTCCCGGCAACTCCAAATTGACGAGCTTGTACGGCGCACAGGGGTATCCTTGTTTCGTCGTGTTGGACGCCGGACAAGTCATCGAGAAACACAAGGGCTTGCAGAAGTTCGACCCCTTCTCGGCCCACCTGCGCAAGAAACTCACCCACGCCTCGGCACCCCGGTGGTGATCCATCCGGCACGGGAGATGCAAGTATCTCGTTGAAACCCGTACTCGAATAGGGGAATGACGATGCTCGGCAACTTCGATGCGATCCCGACCGTCGCAGTCAAAGACCTGAAGAAAGCCCGCAAGTTCTACGAAGACAAGCTCGGTCTCGAACCGGTCGATGCGGAAGGTGAGGAAGTTCTCGTGTTCCGCAGCGGCGAGAACACGCTGCTCGTCTACGTCTCGGAGTTCGCCGGCACCAACAAGGCCACGGCCGTGACGTGGACGGTCGAGGACGTCGGCGACGCGGTGAAGGGATTGAAGGCCAAAGGCGTGAAGTTCGAACACTACGATATGCCGGGGATGACACTCGACGGCGATGTGCATCGCGGCGGCGACATGGCCATCGCGTGGTTCAAGGACCCCGACGGAAATATTCTCGCCGTGGTGAATTGAACCGCCACTTCACGGCATCGGGTCGTATTTCCGGCCGACTGCTCAACGCTGATCGCTGACATCTATCCCTTTCAATATTTCGGGAATCGGTCTTCGATAATCCACCATCGGAGAGGATCCCGATGCCAATCCATTTTTCTTTCTCCGGAGCGAACCCGTGAGCCAATTCGAGCGGGCGATTCTCGTGCTCTACCCGCAGCGGACTCGTTCGGATTTCGAACGGGTGGCCGCCGAAGTGGGATTGCTCCACCGCGAGACCCGGCCGGGTGACGGATTGCGCTCCGCTTACGAACAGGTATGGACGACGCCGAATGGCCTCGGCGCGGTGAATTATTTGGAAGATCCCCTCGCCGGACTGAACTATCTCTCTATCCGGGGGAGCGAAGTCGCCCATTTCGTCGGGGCATTCGCCCGCAGGCTCGAAGTCTACGACCGTGCCGACGCTCTGGAACTGGCCGAGGGGGCGGTGGAACACGACGATCAGGTCGAATCGATCGTGCGTTTGGCGGTCGTATCGCCGGAGTACGATCCCGGAGCGTTCGCCGTCTTCGAAGCCTACGCGCTGCAGGGGGACGACCCGCTTCTGAGGGAAGCGACGGTCGACGCCATGGGTTACCGCGCTTGGCCCGAGTTCAAGCCACTTCTGGAACGAATCGTCGCAAGCGATCCACTCGAGAGCATCCGTGAGCACGCCGGAACCGTCCTGCGCTCCGCCTATTTGGAGTGATTCGACGAACCGTCTATCGGCGGCGGGACGATCGCGTCAACGGTCGGGTGGTATCGTCGGGGCATGTTGAATCACTCTTCTCAACGGGCAATTTCCGCTTGACCCGCCGCGAAATCCGACGAACATGAAAGACAACCCCGTCCACCCCATCGGAGAACGCGATCATGTCCGACAGCGCCAACACGGTCCGTCTCCACCGGGTGTTCCGCGCGCCGCCGGATCGCGTGTATCGCGCTTTCCTCGACCCCGACGCGTTGGCCAAGTGGCTTCCGCCGCACGGCTTCACCGGCAAGGTCGGTAGTGTCTCAGTTTGAAATCCGGATTCCGCCCGGCCTGGTTGATCCCGAGCCGAGTTCCGGGTAATCTCACCCTATGGCTAAATCACCGAAGAAGACACCGAAGCTCCGCGAAGACGCCAACACGCTCGCGTTCCGCATCGTGGCCGAAGCGACCGGGCAAGCGCCGAAGACGCCAGACCCGGACGCGGGGAAGGATGCGGCTGCGGTGGCACGGGGCAAACGGGGCGGGAAGATTGGTGGCACTGCCCGAGCAAAGAGTCTGACCGCCCAGCAACGCACGGAGATTGCAAAGAAAGCAGCTGCTATGCGATGGAGGAAATGACTTAGGCCGCAATTAGCTTGTCTAGATATTCCCTAAGCCCATCAGGAGTCGGCAAAGACGAAAACTGCTTATCCGCCACATCAGACAGCCGGGCGACGTGCTTTCTTCCTATCTCTTCTTGGCTTTCATAAATAATCACACCACTAAACCGTTGATTTATTCTCCTGTAGTGTTGGATGACAATTGTTGCCGAATCGCACTTTTCATCGTTCTGCACGCCGAACATAAAAACTGGCACCTGGGCAGCAAGTCTGCAATCCACCGTATAGTGCTTCTTTGGATCAATTATTTTATCAGACCAGTTGAATTCGAGTCCCACCCCAGTCGGTACGGCTCCTCGCACAGTCTTCTGAAAGTCTTCTGCAAATGTACTCTTAGGGCTTTGTTTGTTCCACAAAGTCACGTCCGAAATTCGTAGAATAGCCTGAGTGAACCCGTATAGAGCACTTCCGAAATCATCTCCATCAACGACAAGGGATAATACTCCACCGACGTTGGTCAGACCAAAGCCCAGCAGGGCCTGCTCAATGATCCTACCTCTAGCGCCCGACATAATAAAGTCGTCGCTGAGACGGTAGGCCAGCCGCATAAATGTCGAGCCATCGTCTGTGTATATCCATCTCGCACCAACTTTTTTCAGAACCGGGCAAAATCTATCCCCATCATGGAATGCGAATGGCGTCAATATTCTATACCGATCTTTTCCCTGTTCAAATAACTTAACAGACCCACATACCGCCTCGCGCAGTTGAGAGATGATAAACGAATCGCTAGACATGATTAGCGGCATATGTCATTCCTTTGCTTCATCAAAAAAGACCGGGCTTTTCGTATGGCTTTACAAAGCCACATTGTGTCAATAGTAGATCGTACGCTTCGTTGATAGTGGAATACTTATCTGTCACTTCGGCATACTGGTCTTCTGCTAGTCCTGCATCTTGATATCTATGGGTAGCCTTGTGTATGTGGAAATCAAAGAATATTTCATCCTTTTCGATTTTGTTCGTGTGCGTGTGGTCCTTCCCATTATACCGTCTAAGCAAGAAACAGGTGCCTGTATCCGGCCGTTTGTAGGCAAGTATTGCAGAGAAGCAAAATACGTCTGACTCCAGTCTCCTAAGGTGCACCACAAAGCAACTTCCGTCGCTCCCGGTAACTTCCAACTTGCCCCTCAATTGCGCATCTCGGGTCATTTTCAAATTCAAGCAGTCCCGCCAGTCGGCGGGTAGAACCTTTTCTTCCTCAATGAGTCTCTGTATTTCGGCGTCGGGAAGACTGCGTGCCATGCGCCACCGCGATAGGGACAATGGGATCTCGGCATAGGTATACCTTCCGCTCCGCGAAAATCGAGATAAATGTCAGACCGCCCTTGCCTACGATCTCTTATCAAGCATAATGTCAGTATGAACAAGTTAACCACTTCCGGCCGCGTTGCCATCCTTCGGGCGCTCACCGAAGGGTGTTCTATGCGCTCCACTTCGCGGATGGTCGGGGTGTCGATCAACACCGTGA
>JAYTBD010000621.1:0-3636 GCA_043737155.1 Fimbriiglobus sp.
GTGCGCAATCCTTGGTGTCGCCCATGCGTTTGGTTCTGATCGGTGCGCCGGGTGCCGGCAAAGGGACGCAAGCCAGGCGACTGTGCGAACGCCTCGGCCTGCTCTACATCGGCACCGGCGACATCCTCCGCGAAGCGATCCGCCTCGGCACGGAAGTGGGCCGCGAGGCGGCGCCGCTCATCGGCGCCGGCCGGCTCGTGCCCGATACCATGGTCAACGACATGGTCGCCGATTTGTTCCGCGCCCACCGGCCCGAGAAGTTCGTGATGGACGGGTACCCGCGGACTTACTCCCAAGCCATCGCCTTCGATGCCTTGCTGGCGCAACAGTTTTTGAAGCTCGATGCGGTCCTCGAATTCACCGTCTCCGACGACGAGGTCGTCCGGCGCATCGGCGGCCGAAGAATCTGCGCGAACGCGGCGTGCGGGGTCTGCTACAACTTGGCCTTCCAACCGACGGCGGTCGAAAATGTGTGCGATCGTTGCGGCGGAGCGCTGGCGATACGCGCCGACGATTCGGAGGCGACCGTCCGCACTCGGCTGGCCGAGTTCCACGCCAACACCGAGTCGCTGCTCGAGCACTACCGGCGCGGCGGCTTGCTGCAAGAGATTTCGGCGACCGACCCCGTCGAGACAATCTACGCGAACATCGTGCGACGACTCCCGAACCGGGATTCGATCTCGTAGCGAACCCGGATACAACGGACACCATGTTTCAACGGCACAACAACCGACCGGCCGAGCTGAAGTCGCCCCGCGAATTGACACTCATGCGCGAGGCCGGGATACTCGTGGCCCGCGCGCACAAGATCTGCCGCGACATGGCCAAGCCCGGCGTGAAGACCGGCGATATCGACCGCGCCGTCGAAGCGTTCTTCCTCAAGTACCAAGCCGTGCCGCTCTTCAAGGGGTACCCGGGCAAAGTGCCGTTTCCGACCGTCACCTGCATGAGCATCAACGAGCAAGTCGTCCACGGCATCCCCGGCGAGCGGGTCTTGAAAGACGGCGACCTCCTGAAGATCGACACGGCGTGCCGGTTAAACGGCTGGTGCGCCGACCGCGCCGTCACGCTGCCCATCGGCACGGTCAAGCCCGAGCGCCTACGCCTGCTGAAAGTCGGCACGGAAGTATTGCAGATGGCCATCGACGAATTGCCGCGCCGGAAGTGGTGGAGCGAGGTCGCGAGCCGGATGCAGAAGCACGCCGAGCAGTCCGGGTTCAGCGTCGTGACCAACTACGTCGGCCACGGCATCGGCCGGGTGATGCACGAGAACCCGCAAGTGCCGAACTACGTCTCGCGCGATACCCGTAAGCACGACTTCCGCTTGGAGCCGGGCTTGGTGCTCGCCATCGAACCGATGGTGAACATGGGCACGGCCGAGGTCGTGACGATGCGCGACCATTGGACGGTGGTCACCCGCGACGGCTTGGCCAGCGTCCACGTCGAGCACACGCTGGCGATCACGCCGAACGGGATCGTCAACATCACGACCGACGAAGGGGCCTTCGAGGACGAGGAACCAATCGGGGTGGAAGTGGAGCGAGAATCGTCGCCGGTCGGCTGACCCGCCGCCGATGACCGATCGGAAGCACACCGTCGGCATAGGGCATGGCGAACGGCTATGGAACCAACTCAGCCTGACACGGCGGTGCTTGGTACAGCAATTCGTTCGGCACGCTGCCGCAACCCGACCACCTGTACGACCGATGCGACACCCGTGTGGTACTCCCCCCCACGAACATCTCGGTCCAACTCGCGGGCGTGGACGAACTCCAGTCCGGCGAGTTCTTCGATCAACCCGGCCAGCGACACCATCATGTCCGGATCCCGGGCTCACAATCGGGCGGACTACCGCGATAACCGGAACCGGTGGAGTGGTCGGCTGTAGACGTGACAGCGAGGGGAGAGGTAAACCGGACAAGTATCGTCGATCGGCATGGCGATGTTCACAGTGTGGTTCGTCGCAGTGCTCACAGTGAGAGTGATCGTCCGCCGGTTCGGGGACGAAAATTCCACAACAGCCCCTTGGTTGTTGGCAGGGAAATTGTTGAGTGGGACGACGTAGTTCCCGTTCGCAAACGTCGGGAGCGCTTCCAACAAGGCCCCTTGGGGGGAAAAGATGCGGACGGTCACATTTGCGATCTCGCCGTTGTCCAGATCCTTCGCCTGGCCCCGGATCTCGCCGGCCGACGCCAAGGTGGAACTAGTCAGGAGAGTGGCGATGGCAATACCGATGGCGCGCGGACGGGGCATGTCTATCTCACTTGCGGGTTACGACGGGAAAATCAGAACCCCCGAGGAATCTCCAGTCGGCTCCCTCAGGACCTTTGATGTGCAACACCAATATGACACGTTCCCCGTCCGCGGGAGAGACGGCCCAGAATCTACTCGTGCATTTTGTTCGCTCCGACGTGGTACAATCCGTCCAGAATGGTATCTGCCGCAACGACACGACGGGGACTCCGCTCAACGGAGAGCTTTCGGTCTTCACGAGGAACGCTAGCCCCTGGACAATTTCGTACGGACCGGCACTGACGGTTCTCATGAATGTCCGATAGGGCGGCTTGAACTGTTCCCCGGAGACGGCATACACGACTCGCTCGTTCATCGGCCGTACCACTTTGCCGTCCGGCATCTGTTTGTCGCCGGGCGAAGCACCGGCCTCTAGCCACTCCGGAAACTTTCGCATCTGCGCGAGAGCCTTGGACGATTCCGACTTCTCGTCGAGCCCCTTCAATTCCGGGAACAACTTCGTTTCCTCGATCCGGGTCACGGTGGCCAGCGGGATGTTGTCATCCGCATATTCCGGCGGCTCGGGCTTCAGATCCAATGCGATCTGTGCTACGCGGTAGACGGCTATCGCCGCCATAGAAGATGAGACCACACAAATAATGATCGTAAAAGTCCACAGGATCGTACGGACAATCTTGGCCAAAGCTTGTGGCCCACTGTGAGGTCCGCCGACGGTCGTCGCCCGGTACACCCTCTCGACGATCCCCACGACGATGACCATGCAAAGGGTGAGGAATACCCCCATCCCGGCCAATAGCGGATCCAAGAGTTTGGTAGCGGCGAGAACGGTTTGGGCGATCACGCCGATCAGACAAATGACCGCGAACAGCGGGTGCTGCTTCGCGGTCTCCCACATGCTACGCTCCGGCTCCCGCGCGGCGCCTCTTCCATTCCCGGCCCGTTCGCGTCCCATATAGTCCCTCAGATATGCGGTGTCGGGTCTGTGATTTGGCCGGGTGTTTCTAAGGCCGGTCACCCCCGGCGGGGTCATTCCGACAACCCACCCCGTTCGGCGGTCCGTCAACGACCGGGAATGAATGCCAGCCTTGCGATACAAGCTGGGCTTCGCTGGCCGAGTCCGCCGTCGAACAGGGATGCTCCGGCATATCGGCCGGGAGTTTTGCGCCAGATTCACTGTAATGAAAAGCGGTGTCAAGCGGGAAGGCCAAAGAATGCCGTAAAAAGCCCGCACGGCACGATGGAAAAATCCAGCGGATAACAGCATCTCCGGCCAGCCGTCCGAGAACTTCAATGCTGGCAGAATGCGTTTGGGCACTCGCCGACCTCCGTGGAATGGCCGACTCACCGTTGTCGGGTGTCGCAGACTCCACCCGACTCCCTCGC
>JAYTBD010000622.1:0-3634 GCA_043737155.1 Fimbriiglobus sp.
CAGGTAGACGACCGCGAGCACGCTGCCGACGAAGGCGAGCAAGAGCAGGCCGAAGAAGAGCAAGCTGGCCCGGCTCACGGGGATTTCTCCGGTCGGAAGAGTTCGTCGTCGAGGCGTTGCACTTTGGCCAGTTGCTCCGCGGCTTCGGCGTCGCGGCCGAGTTGGTGCAGGCAGCGGGCGTACTGCACGTTCGCGTCGCGGTACTTCGGCGCCAGCGCGAGCGCGGACTTCAAGCGGACCTCCGCTTCGGCCGGACGGCGGCGGTCGAGTTCGATCTTGGCGGCCTCGACCAGCGCGGGGACGCTCTCCGGTCGCCCGGCCAGCACCGGCGCCAGAAGGGTCGCGGCCCGGTCGAGTTCCCCGAGTTGGCGCAGGCAGCGCGCGGTGCCGACCGTCACCTGGGTCGGCTTGTAGCCTTCCTCGCGGAGGCGGTCGTAAAGCGGCAGTGCTTCGAGCGGGAACTCGCTGCCGAGCACATCGGCGAGCGCCAGCGCGCACTCCGAGAGCTTCGGATTCAGATCGAGCGCCTCGCGGTAGTTCGCCAGCGCGTCGGGGATCTTCGCCTGCAATTCGTGGCCCCGTCCGCGCAGGAACAGGGCGTAGGCCCGGTCGCCGGGACCGAGGGTGTGCTTCAGCCAGACGTCGGTCACGGTCACGGCGACATCGGGCCGGCCGGCCGCGAGGTAGCCGCGCGCCAGCGCTTCGATCATCAGCGGCACCGACGCATTGTCGGGCTGTTCGGTGCAGAGCTTCAGCGCCCCGCCGGCCCCGGTCAGATCACCGGATTGCGAGCGTCGGAGCATCAGCTCCAGCTCGACTTCGTCCGGGTTGCCGTCCAGTTCGCGGAAGCGGTCGAGGTGCTTGTTGGCGGTCGGAAAATCGTCGAGGCGGCGGGCCGTCTTGGCCGCGAGGAGATGGGCGTCGGCGTCGGCGTCGTGGTCGCGGAGGTAGTCGCTCAACTGCCGGTTCGCGGCGGGGAGATCGCGCTCTGAGAGGGCTTTTTGGATCGCGGCCATCCGCGAACTCCGCCCTTGGTGCTGGGCGAAGAACCAAACCGCCACGGCCACCCCACCGACACAGGCGAGGAGCAGCAGGAGCGGTTGGAATCGTCGGGGCATGGGGCTACTTCGACGTGACGGCGAAATCGAACTCGTTGACAACGCCGGCCTTCACTTCGCGGACATCTTTCGATGCGGTGTTGAACTTCGCGGGAAGGTAGTTTTCTTGCGTGGTTTCGTAACCGGGACCACCCTTCATCAGGCCTTTGGAGGCGACGGCTTTGAATGCGGAGATCCGCACCGTTTTCGAACCGACCGTCGTCTGGCCTTGGTAATTGCCGTCCTTGATATCCAATTCGGTCGCCGGGATGCCGGGGCCTTCGTCGAAGATGATCTTGCCGGACGCGAGGGGAGAGCCGTCGAGGGTCACCTTCCCTTTGACATCGGCCATGGCGGGGCCTTTGCTACCGCCGCCGCAACCGAAGAAGAGGGGAGCGAAGGCGAGGATGAGGGCGAATGACCATCGGTGCATGGGAAACCTCGGGGTGTGAGTTGCCACAGACGAAAAAGACCGGGGGAAACATCGTCTCCCCCGGCGGGTCGTTGCGAAATAAGTCGGCGACGACCCTTACGGATTGGTGAAGACTTCCCCGCCCGCGCGGGTCGACATCTGCTGGAGCGTCAGGAGCGGTGTCGAGGCAGTCAAGAACCGCACCGAGCCGTCGCCCATGAGCATCTGGGCTCCGCCCGTGTGGGGCGAGGAGAACGGGATGTTGCTGCCCGAGTTCTCGTTAACCCCGTTGACGGCTGATTTGCCATTCGCGCTGGTAAGTCCGCGCGCGTTGATTGGCCAGCGCACGGTGGTGATGTTGAACTGCCGGCCACCGTCCGAGGCGCCCACCCCGGTGCCCTCGGCCCCCATGGTCCAACCGTGCGGGCCTTGGCTGGTGATCGCCCCGCTGCCCGGGATGATCGGCTGGTTGTTGGCGTCGCGGTGGTGGTCGCTCTGCTCGCCGACGAGGATGGTGTTGCTGGTGCCGTCGGTGATGCTGACCATCGTCACCTTGCCGTTATTGTGCAGGATGCCGGAGCCGCCGTTGATGTTGCCGCTGCCGTCGCAGCAGCCGACCCCGGATTGCGGGGTGTCGAGCGTCGTACCGGAGACGCCGACGTACGACGTGTACATCTGGAGCGATGTGGTCACGTTCGTGGTCGAATTCGGATGGAAGTCCGGCAGAGTGGACGATGGACAACGGTAGGGTTTGATGGTGATCCGGTTGACCAAGCTGAGGTTGTTGACGTTCTGCCAGCCGGAGGCCCAGGTTTGGAACTGCCACCGCCGATGGAGGTTGTCCTGTTCGATGTAAGGCAGAATGTAGACCTTCCACGAGGAACCCCAGTTGTTTCGTGGATCGGCCGGGTTCGTGGTCCCGAACGGGGCTTGGTCGGCCGCGCCGCCGGGAGGCATGCGGTCGTTGGCGTCGTGGTAGCTGTGCAACGCGATGCCGAGCTGCTTCATGTTGTTGCTGCAGCTCATCCGGGCGGCGGCTTCGCGCACCTTCTGGACGGCGGGCAACAGAAGCCCGATGAGGATCGCGATAATCGCGATGACGACCAGCAACTCGATGAGCGTGAAGCCCAATCGGTTACTCCGGGTCTGAGAGCGACACATAGAGACCTCGAAGGAGATAAGGAACAAAGAAAGAACTTGTGGGCGATGGCCCGGGTTCCCCGAGTGGTTCAAACCGCGATGCGGGAGAGTCCACACACAAACTACTTAACAGCCTTAACAGCGCCTTGTCAAAGGTTCTTTTAAAAGATCGCAAGGAATGCCGCCCGCGTCGCTCGAAATTGGCGCGTGATCGCTTTCCATCAGACTCTAACAGGGAGTACGTGAAACAGCTATGAGAAAATCCCGCAAAGGATGACCCGCGTCGGGAGTTTTGTCGGCGCGGTCGTACCATAGGCATCGTTCCCGGTCGCCGAGATCCCTATGGCTCCGTCCCCCCCAACTCCCCGGTCGCATCCCTCCGGGAAACGATTCAAACTCCGGATCGCCACCTGCATCGGTCTCTTGGCATTCGCGGCGCTGGCTTGGGGCGGCTACGCCTACTTGTCCCCCGATTGGCGCGCGGAACGTGAGTTAAAATCGGCCCGGGAAGCGTCCGCCGACGCCGACTACGAACGGGCCAAGGAACACTTGGAACAACTGATCCGGATCCGGCCCAAGAGCGCCCAAGGACATTTCCTCCTGGCCCGGACCCACCGGCAGACCGACGACTTGAGCGCGGCCCGGAAACACCTCAAGGAAGCCAAACATTTGGGTTTCGCCGCCGCCGAAGTGGAGATCGAGGATCACCTGATCGAGGCCCAAGAATACGGTCCGCGCGGGCCGATCGAGAAATCGCTCCAGTCGCTCGTCAACATCCGGCACCCGTCCGAAAAGGTGATTTTGGAAGGCTTGGTCAAAGGCTACCAGAATGCGCACTTGCCGGTGGCCGCCGTGAAATGGCTCGCGATTTGGATCGAGCGATTTCTCGATCGGCCCGCGCGGACCGTATTCTTGGGCCTTGTCGGAAAAGTTGTACCCCGCCAAGATTTCGCCGCGCAATAGACAGGGGAGCCAATCGTCGGGA
>JAYTBD010000623.1:0-8810 GCA_043737155.1 Fimbriiglobus sp.
CCGACGCTTCCTCGCCATGACCGACCTCCTGTCCCGGCCCTCGCGTCGACGCCAAATTCCACCTTATGCATTGGTCCAGTTTTCGGGGTCCAGTTCAGAATGAGCACGAGATCGTTTTCGTTGTGGTCGACTGGCCAACCGCAGTATGCTAAAAATCCCTTGTTGGCCGGTGATGCATCGACGACTTCGGCTACTGCTTTGCATAGGGCCCTGTAGTGGATTCCACGCTCTTTACTCTTTTGCAATCGCTCGTGGCCTTCGGTCCAGCCGGCAACCGGGTCGGGTGCCCAGAACGAGCCGAACTCCAGATCCAACTTCTCCAACTCCGCTGCGCGAGTCCGAACGTTGTTGAACTCCGCCGCTTTGAACGGGGTCCCTTCGGGACCAACCCCGTGAGACGGCTTATCAGCCTCCGGGACGAGGCGGAATCCGACGAAGAACACCCGCGGGTCAAAGCGCGGATCGAGTCGTTGAAGAACCTTTTCTGCGTCGGTGCGGGCGTTGTGGATAAATGACACGTGACTATCTCCGGGTTACTGCTGTTCTAGAATCCGCATCACATCAGGTCACGTACGATTGTTGCAACGGCTCGGAGTCCTCGATGAACGTCTCATTCGGGGAGATCAAGAGGTATCAAAAGCAGTTTGGACCGACATCCACCGATAGGAAAGCATGCCGGCTTTTGGCCGCTCATTGTGAACCACATGTTAACCCGCCGGTCCCCGTTCGAACCTTCCCGAAAGGGTGCGAGAGGAAACGGGTCGGTAACTCCGAGGGGTGTGTTAACCAGAGAGTCAGAGAGTTTTTCGCCCCAACCCGCCCTCGGCGACCCAAAGTTGTGGTGTTCCTCTCCTTGGGATGTCATGCAGCGCGATGAATCTCCGGTGAGATGTGTCTACGACAGCAGCAGTTCCAAATCTTCGCGCTTCAGGTCGGTGATGAGCCGGCCGTCGCCGCTGAGGATCGAGTCGGCGAGGGCGCGCTTGCTCTGCTGGAGCGCCAGAACTTTCTCCTCGACCGTACCCCGCGCGATCAGGCGGTAGGCGAAGACCGGTTTCGTCTGCCCGATGCGGTGGCTGCGGTCGATGGCCTGCGCTTCGACCGCCGGGTTCCACCACGGATCGAGCAAGAAGACGTATTCCGCAGCAGTCAGGTTCAGACCCACCCCACCCGCTTTCAGACTGATCAGGAACAGCTTGCAGTCCGGATCGGTCTGGAATTTCTCCACCCGCGCGGCCCGATCGGTCGTCTTGCCATCGAGGTATTCGTACTTCACCCCCTCGCCATCGAGCCGGTCGCGCACGATGGCGAGCAGCGACGTGAACTGCGAGAAGACGAGCGCCTTGCGGCCGCTCTCGGCGAGTTCGCGGAGCTGCGGGAGGAGGATCTCCAGCTTCGCGCTCGTCTCCGCCTTCAGCCCCTTGTCGATCAGCCCCGGATGGCACGCGGCTTGACGCAGCCGCAGGAGCGCTTCCAGCACGTGGATCTTCGATTTCGCCAATCCGACCGTATCGACGCGGGCCAGGAGTGACTGCCGGTAGTGCGCCCGGAGTTCGTCGTAGAGCAACCGCTGGGCCGGTTCGAGATCGCAGTAGACCGTCTGCTCCGACTTCTCGGGCAGATCCTTCGCCACCTGATCCTTGGTCCGGCGGAGGATGTAGGGCCGGAGCGCCCGAGCCAGCATTTCGCGGGTCTCGGCGTCCGGGTTGCGGATCGACCCCGCAAGGGCGCCGGTGACCATGCCGCGTCCGAGCATGCCGGGGTTGAGGAAGTCGAAGAGCGTCCAGAGTTCGCCGAGGTGGTTTTCGACGGGCGTGCCGCTCATGGCGATGCGGTGGCCGGCCCGGACGACGCGCACGGCCTTGGCCGTCTCGGTCGCGGCGTTCTTCGCCGCCTGCGATTCGTCCAGCACGCAGGTGTCGAACTCGAACGCCGCGAACGCCTCGGCGTCGTTGCGGAGCGTTCCATAGGTAGTGAGGACGATGTCGAACTGTCCGAAGGTCGAACCGGTGCGGTCGCGGGCCGTGCCGGTGTGATCGAGGACCTTCAGATTCGGGGCGAACTTCGCCGCCTCCTGCTTCCAGTTGAAAATCAGCGACTTCGGCACGACCACGAGCGCCGGTCCCTTGCGTTTCCCCGCGAGCAGGGCGAGTACCTGCACCGTCTTGCCCAGCCCCATGTCGTCGGCCAAGCAGCCGCCGAAGCCGAACTTGCGGATGAACCGGAGCCAGCCCAAGCCCTCGCGCTGGTACTCTCGCAATTTCCCTTGGAATCCCTTGGGCGAATCGGCCGCAGCGACGCTGGTAAACTTGCGGAGATGATCGCGGGCCTTGGCGAACTGCTTGTCGAAGGTCACCTCCGGCCGCGAGGCGAGCAGCGCATCGAGCACGCCGACCTGCGCCTTCGAGAAGCGGATGGAGTCCCCTTCGACCCGGCCCATCCCGGCGAGGAGGCCGTACTTCTTCAGCCAGTCTTCGGGCACCATGCCGAAGCTGCCGTCGTCGAGCGGGATGCTCGACTCGCCGCGGCGGAGCGCCGCCAGCAATCGGGGGAATGGCACCGGAATGCCATCGAAGTTCGCGGAACCGTCGAGGTCGAACCAGTCCTGCTCGCTGCGGACTTTCAGCGTGAGTTCGCCCGCGTTGCGGTACAGTTTGCCATCGGCTTCGACCTTCCATCCGGCGGGCACCAGTTCGGCCACGAGTTTCGGGAGCAGCGACGGTTTGAGTTCGAAATGATGTTCGCCCCGGCTCCACGTGAGTCGGATCCCCAAGCGATTCATCACCCCTTCCGCCGCCTGCTCCGCCGCCGCGTCGCGCAGGATGAACCGCTTGCCCTCGGCCTTCGGAAACCCCCGGGTGAGCGGATGACGCGGCAATTCGACGCCGTCGTACTCGAACGACAATTCGGCGCGCAGCATCGGCGGGCCGTATGTGTTGCCCCCTTGCGGCTTCACGACCAAACGGGGCTTCGGCGCGACCGCAACTTCGGTGTAGCGGAGCTCCTGCGGGAGCGCCAAGGACGGCAGGCGGGGCAACTGCAGCAGCTGCACGACCAGTTCATCGACGCCCGAGGTGGGAACGGCGATCTGCCCGATCTTGCGGAGGGACGGCACCCAGGCAAACGCCCCGGCGTCGTCGAACCGGCCGTAGCGGCCGTTCCAGATGACCAACCCGGGGACTATCAACGCCGGTTCGGAGAGCGGAATCGCCTCGTCGCCGCGACGCATGTTCGCGGCGAGGATCCATTGCTTCGCGGCGTCGTCCGACGTGACGCCGATGCTCAGCACCCACGCCGGATCGAGGTCGGGTGTCAATTCCTCCAGCGGCAACGGCGGTTTCGTGGCGCGGCGGAGAAAGACTTGCCCCGGCTCGACGAGCAGGTGAAGGATCGCGTCGAGCAGAGGCCCGGCGACTCGGTATCGGGAGACCCCTCGGCCCGAGTCATACCCGTACGAGTAACTCTCTTGGCGCTCGGCGCCGACGAGTAGCGCGACGAGGCGACGGTCGAGCGGGTCGGCCAGTTGTTCGATGTGGCCGACCGTCACGTACTTGGCTTGTGGCTTCCCCCACTCGCCATTCAATTTTCGTTCGCGCGTATTCAGGTCGATCACGAGCTTCCGCGCCTGTTCGCTGGCCTGGAGATCGACGATGAGAACTACCCGGCGATCGGTCGCGGGCTCTACTGGCTTGTAGGGATCGAGGGGAGCCGGTGAAACAGCCCGGCGCAGAGCGTCGAGTTGATCCTTCCATTTGTCTCGCTTCGGCAGCGCGGCCCGACGCTTCGGCTTTCGGCGCGCCGGCGGGACATGTGGATCCCCGTCTTCATGGTCCTCGAAGACGAGTGTCAGATGCCCGCGTTCTGCGGCGGCCCGGGCGAACCCCTCGAGTTGCGCCGCGAGCAGTGTCGCCCAGATGTGTTTGCACAACCCGCGGTAGGGGCAACTGCAGGAGGCCAGGATCGAGCCGTTCCGCAGTTCCAAATCGACGTCGTAAAGGCTCGAACCGCGAACGGTTGCGATCGCCTCGGTGGGGTGAGTGGAATACAGCCTGACACGGCCCGAAGCGAAGTAGCTCGTGCCGCGCAATCGCACCGCGGCGGGGATCTGCGCGAGGAGTCGGTCGGCCGGCGTCATGTCAATCGGACATCCTGACTGTAATCGTTCGATGCAAAACGCCCTTGCATTCAAGAGATTTGTGAACACCCTTCCGGCCTGGAGATGTAGAGGATGGTACTGTCGCACAAACCATTTTGCAAGCGGCAACTTTGTCGGGGAATCGTGCTTCGAACGGGGGCGGAACCAACCTACCGATCCATACGCACGTTCTCGAGTGTTAACCAGCCAGTCCCTTTGTTCGTTCTTTCCAGATAGGCTCCGAGAAGAAACGGGTCGGTAACTCCGAGGGGTGTGTTAACCAGAGAGTCAGAGAGTTTTTCACCCAAACCGACCTTCGGCGACCCGAAAGCGGGGTGTTCCTCTCGGGACCCTTGCGACCTCTCTCGGGACGGAGAGTTTTCCTTCCCAGCTCCGAAAGTGCCAAAGTCCTACGGGGAAAGGCGATGAACGTCAAACACCGCGAGCTATGCCCCCGCGGCGTTTTCTGTCAACTCGTCGGTCGGCGGAAGTGGTGGATCGTCGGCGAAAGCTCCCCGAGAGGAACACTCTTCGTAACAATACGCGCGTATATAGAGCTGTTGGCTTTCTCTGACAGGTTGCGAGCAAGCTGTCTGTCAGAGAGGATGAAATACATCCACAGCTCGGTCATTAAACCTCAAGGGTATTCGAAGACACTCTTGTTTGATGGAGTGGTCGAACATCAACCACTTGTTCTAATCGCGACCACGGAACTTGAGTACAATTCTTGAAAATGCGGTTCGCGTTCATTTCCCGCCCCGCAAAGTCGATATCACCAGAGCGATCGTGAGACCCAGATACTCGCCGGTGCTCAATTATGACTATTCGCATGCGGGTGTTTGGGCTTATCACAAGCTGCTTCGTTCTGAGCACCGCTTTCGCCCAACCCCCCGCTGAGCTTGCGAGCAGTCCTCCCGCAATACTACCTACTCCCGGCACCGTAGCCGCATCTCCACTGACTACCGCGGTCGAGGTACCCAAATTCGAAGCCGTTTGGAACAACGGGTTGTTCTTCCAGACCCCCAAGAAGGAATTTGTCGCGCACGTCGGAGGGACCTTGCACGCGGATGGGGCTTGGTACTCCGCCGGGTCGGGATTGCAGCAATTCCCCGGCGGCACGGGGCGATTCAACGACGGGGCCAACGTCCGACGGTTGCGATTCTTTCTCGAGGGCACGGTCTACAAAAACATCGATTACAAACTCGAAATCGAGTTTATGAACGGCTTCAGTCCGGCAGGACTGACCGGGCCGGTCTCGTCGACCACCGTGTCGAACTCACCCGGGCCGACGGACGCTTGGATCACGGTAAAAGAAGTCCCTTGGCTCGGAAACGTGCGCATCGGCAATCAAAAGGAATGGTTCAGCCTGGAACACTTAAACAACTATCGCGCCCTCGAATTTTTAGAGCGATCCTACCTTTTCGACTTCAGTCAAGCTACGGCTTTCAACAACGGTTTCTCGCCGGGGATCAGCTCCTACCGCACCTGGGCCAACGACCGTATCTTCACCGCGATCGGCGGATACAAAAACGAGAGCGACTTGCTCGGCTTCGGCCTCGGCGACGGGCAATACGCCGTCACTGGCCGGGTGGCAGGGTTGGCCGTTTGGATGCCGGAAGACAAAATCTTCTGGCATGTCGGCGGTGCCATGAGCCATCGCGATCCTGTTAACGGGCAAGTGCAGGTCCGCATCCGGAACGAGGTCCGCAATGCCCCGTTCCCGCTTCTGAATCTCATCGCGAATACGGGCTTGATCAACTCGACATCGCAGACGCTTTACAACATGGAAACGGCGGCCGTATACGGCCCGCTCACCTTTCAAGCGGAATACACTGCTAATCTCATCAACGGGGCCAGGGTCGGCGCTGGCCCGAACGTCGGTACCTTGGCCTACCAAGGTTTCTACGCCGAGACGATGTTCTTCCTGACGGGGGAAAGCCGAACGTGGAATCCGAAACTCGGCGTCTTCAACCGGGTCACCCCGCTGAAGAACTTTTCCTTCGCGGAGTGCGGCTGGGGTGCGCTCGAACTCGCCGCTCGCTATACCCACCTCGACTTGAACGATCAGGGTATCGACGGCGGACGCCTGAACAACGTCACGCTCGGGTTGAACTGGTATTTGAATACGCTGACGAAACTCCAATTCAACTACGACTACCTTTACAAGGACGGCGTCGTCAACCGGGAAGCCCGCGGGAGCGTGCACTCGTTCGGCGCGAGGCTGGGACTCGATTTTTAAGACGCCAAAACCGGGGCCGCCGCGAAGGGCGTATTCGCGGATTGCTTGCGGGCGGCGAAGGGGTGATCGGACATCGGCGTGTGGCCGTCCATGCCGATGATGTCCAAGCTCTTCCCGGCGGCTTGGAACTCCGCTTCGAGCTCGTGGAGTTTTTCCATGACGCTGTGATCGACGACCAAGGACTTTGAAAGATCGACGACGATTTCACGGTGGACCGCCGCTTCTTTCAACAGGATGCCGCGGAGGCTGATCCAGTTCCAGAAGACCGCGGAACTCCGTACGGTCAGGACCACCCGGTCGCCGTCGCGGTCGATTCGGACGTTCGAACTGAGCGGTTTGAAGTGCCAGAGCAACACGGCGGCTTCGAGGACGATACCGAAGGCGATCCCGATCAAGAGATCGGTGGCCAAGGTAGCGAGGATCGTCCCGATGAAAACGACGAACTGATCGCTCCCGACGCGGAAGGTGCGGATGAAGCTGGCGGGGGAAGCGAGCCGGAAGCCCGTGAAGACGAGCATGGCCCCCAGCACGGCCAAAGGAATGCGGTGGATCAACGCGGGCAACAGGAGCACGAAGGCGAGCAGGAAAAGCCCGTGGTAGGCATTGGCCATTTTGGTGCGGGCGCCGTTGTTGATGTTGGCCGAACTTCGGACGATTTCGGAGATCATCGGCAATCCGCCGACGCACGCCGCGAGTGTGTTGGCGAAGCCGACCGCGATCAGGTCGCGGTCGAAGTTCGTCTTGCGCTTCCACGGGTCGAGCAGCTCGATGGCCTTGGCGGACAGCAGCGATTCCAAACTCCCGATGAGCGTGAATAGCACGAGGTATTTGAGGCCGGTCCCCGTCGCCAAACCGCGGAAGTCGGGGAAGGCGAACGCGTCGCCGGGGTGGGCCAGTACGTCCGGGATCGTAACGAGGAACTTGGGTCCGATGGTGTACTCGCCGTCGGAAATATCGCCGTTGAAATAGTGCGCCGGGAACAGGTACGAGTGCTCGTGCTCCAGATCGAAGGCGGCGCCCAAACCGATCGCCACGACGAGGACCACGAGTTGGGCGGGCACCTTGCGGATCCATTTCGTTTTGACGGCCTGCAAACCGAAGAGAATCGCGAGTCCCGTCAACCCGATCAGGGCGATCTCGGGGTTGATGTCCTTGAGTTTCGCGGGGAAGTCCCAGAGCAGTTCGAGCGGTCCGGGCGGTTCCCCGCCGGGCGGGGCCGTCGGGGCAGCCACGCCGATGACCTCGTAGAGCTGTTTGGCGATGATGATGATGCCGATACTGGCGAGCATGCCGTGGACAGGGGTCAACGGGAAGAAATCCGCGAGTCGTCCGGCTTTGATCAACCCGAACAGGATTTGCACCACCCCGGCAGCCACACCGATGCCGAGGGCTAGCTTATACCCCAACAGGGCACGGTCGGCTTCGGGGAGGTCGGCTCCGAAATGCGTTCCCAATTCGGAAACCGCCCCTGCCACGATTACGATGAGTCCGGCCGCCGGGCCTTTGATCGTCAATTGGGCGTTGCTGAGGAACGTCGTGACGAGGCCGCCGATCACCGCGGTCCAAATGCCGGCGATCGGCGGAAACCCGCTCGCGCGGGAAATGGCCAAGCAGAGCGGCATCGCGATGAGGAAAACGAGAAACCCGGCGATGGCGTCGAAGCGGAGATTTCCGAACAGACCGGGGAAAAGCGTCGGAGGAGGCGAACCTGCGGGAGGCTGGGAAGCCATAAACGGACCTCGGTGGTGATCGTCCACCCTTGAGCAAGCACGATGCCAACGCGGTTAGGGCCGCATTCGAGACGAATTCACGACACCGGTGTCGGTGCGTCAATCACCGTGGTCGTCGTCCGACCAGACGGACTGCCCGATTTTGATGCCCAGAGCGCGGATCTTGGTCCGCAAGCTCCCGCGCGTGATCCCCAGTATTTTCGCGGCTTGAAATTGGTTCCCGCGCGTGTGTTTGAGCAATCGCACGAGTACCTCGCGCTCCATCCGTTCGAGCGCCTCCGCGTACAAATCCGAACTGCCGGCGTCGATCCGATCCGCGACGAAGCGATCCCATTCGAACGGGCCGCTCTGCGATGCCGATATCGCGGAGTTGGCAGTGGTCGAGTTGCTGAGTAACGGCGGGAGAAAATCGGCGAGCAGCACCGTGCCGGTCATCCGGAGCAGAGCCTGTTTCAACACGCTTTGCAACTCGCGGATATTGCCCGGCCAAGAGTAGGTGCGAAACCCGGCCAACACCTCGGGCGAGAGTTCGTTCACCGGTTTTTTCAGTTCGTGGGAAAACAACCGGAGGTAGTGCTCAACGAGGATCGCGACATCGTCGCCCCGGGCGCGCAGCGGCGGGAGTAAGATCGAAAAAACATTGAGGCGGAAATAGAGGTCCTTGCGGAAGCGACCCTCGTCGACGAGCTTGGTCAAGTCGGCATTG
>JAYTBD010000624.1:0-3630 GCA_043737155.1 Fimbriiglobus sp.
TTTCCAGTCGCATGATCCCGAAGTAGCTGCGGATCGTCTCGCGCGTCGTCTGCATCTTGGGATCGTAGCCGTTGGAACCATCGCGGTAAAGCGGGACGAACAGTATGGCCGCGACGCACAATCCGAAGCGGAGCGGGCGATCGATGAAGAGGAAGCAGAACAGGCACTGCGGGGCGAACACGGCGAAGAGCAGGACGGTCGTCCCGTCGATGCCCTTCGAGCCGATCTCTTTCGCGATCGGCTTCAATGCGTCGGCGACCCAGCCGCACGCGGTCCGGAACGATTCGTATTTCCCCAGGGAGAACAACCCGGCGCAAACCGCAATCATCGCGATCGGAATCAGCAAGTCGAAGAAGAGACCGATGGCCGCTCCGCCTTCGCGCGGCGGCTCGGCGCCCTCGGGTTTGCCGCGGGCGATGAGCATGCAGCCGAGGGCGAGGGCGATCGGGTATTCGTAGGCCTGCGCGAAGACCAGCGGGGCGACGATGGCGTTGAACAGGCCCCCGAGGACGCCGCCGAAGGAGATCCAGAGGAAGTAAGTCGTGAGGTGTTTGGGATCGGGCCGGTCATCGGCGAGTTCGGTGTGCATGAGGAGGGCGAGCATGAAGTAGGCGAAGAGGTGCAGCCCGAGCATGAGGATCGGCGAGATGATTTCGAATTTCGCGGACATGACGAAGATCAGCAGTAGTACCGCGACGGGCGCGGAATTGCCGAGGATCGATTTGTACCACCCGGGTGTCCGCGTGAAGGCGATGATAAAGGTCAGCAAATACAGGGCGAGGGGGATCACCCAGAGCAGTGGCACCGAGGCGATGTCGGTGGTCATGTGCGTGGTCACGCCGAGCATCAAGCTCGACGGCACGAACGCGCGGCCGAGCCAGCGGAGTTTCCGACCGAGCCGCGGCTCGGTCGCCGTCGATACTGCGGGCGACTTGTCCGGCGGACGCAGCGGATTGAGCGCGGCGCGGCCGCATTGGATCGACAACCCGATGAGGATGAGGAATCCGCCGGCCCAGAGCCAAGTTTGTTCGACCGTCCGAAAGGTCGGTTCGGTGAAGAGGGGGTAACCGAGCAGCGAAATCAGGCTCCCGGCATTGCTCGCGGCATAGAGGAAGTACGGGTCCTTCGCGCTCGGATGGCCGGTGACGGTGAACCAGCGCTGCAGCAAGGGGGCGCTCGTGGAAACGGCGAGAAATGGCAAGCCGACGGCGACGCCGAGCATCGAGATCACCGCGAGAAATGGCAGCGCCCCGCCTTCGGGCGCGAGCGACTTCGCGATCGGGATCGTGGACGAATCACCCGTGACAAGCGCGGCGATCAGCAGCGCGATCCCCGCTATGGCGAGCACGGCGGTGTGGATGGCGACCTGCTTGGCCAAGCTCGATAGCCGCGTCAGATTGTGGGCGTACCAGTAACCGAGGAGGAGCAGCGCTTGGAAAAAGACTATGCAGGTGTTCCACACGGCCGGGTTCCCCCCGACGTGCGGCAGCACCATTTTCCCCACCATCGGCTGGACCATGAACAGCAGCGTCGCACTCAGAAACATCGTCAGGGCGAACAGTGCGGGCACGAGCCGAACTCCGGTGGGCGAAGGGGGAGCGTCACTCGTCCAAACCGGAACCGAACCCGTCCTCTTCCACAATCGGCCTTGGGGCGGGCTTCGGCCTTTCGACGATCTTCGGTTTCTCGACCGCGGCCGGGACAGGCTTTTCAACGACCGCCATCCGCGGCTTTGCCGGGGGGCGTCCCGCGGGCTTCTCCTCCTCCGGCGCTCTCCTCGGCCGTGCGGGCTCGCGCTTCGCGGGCGGAGCTTTCGCCGACGCTTCGGCCGGGGCGTTCCGTTTCGGCGCGTACGACGGGATCTCGTCGATGTCATCGAGATCGTCGACTTCTTCGATCAGCGAACGGCCCAGCGGCATGCGGTCGTCATCGTTGTCGGCCACGCGCGACGGCGGTGGTTGGATCGGCTGACTCACCGCGGCGCGCGGTTGCAGAATCGGCTGGGGGCGGCTCGGTGACACGAGCGGGGCGATGGTCCGCGGTGTGGGCGTCGACTGGCGGGGACCGCGTTCGTTTCGTTGGGCGGGTGCGGGGCGTTCCAGCGGCGGCGATTGAAGCGGCGCCGATTGCAGTGGAGCCCTCGGTGCCGGCAAAGCCAGTGGCACCGGCGGCGGCAATTGTTGCACGACGGGCTGACCGCGACGGAGCTCATCGCCGAAGCGGTTGACGACGTACGTGCCGCTCGTCTTGTGCTTTTCGATTTCGATGAGGCCGTGCCGTTGGCCGTCTTCGAGCAATTCGCTGAAGGTGCGATAGCCGTGGTATTCCTCGTTGAAGCTCGGCTTCTTCCGCTTCATCGTGTCCTTGACCATCGACGAGAAGATGACGTCCTTGTTCTCGCGGCGCAGGGCCACGAGCGAATCCATCAGCAAGTTGAAAACCTTGCGCTTCACCTCGGGCAATTGAGCTCCGCCCGGCAACGGCAACGCGTCGTGGCGGTCGAGGTCTTCGTAATAGATGAACTCGTCGCAGTTGTCGCGGAGCAGGTTCGATGTAGCCTCCACCAATCCCAGGCCGATGACGTGTTTGCCGAGTTCTTTCAACTTGGACACCAGCGGCGAGAAGTCGCTGTCGCCCGACACGATGACGAACGTGTCGATGTGGTCTTTGGAGTAAGCCAAGTCGATGGCGTCGACCACGAGGCGGATATCGGCGGAATTCTTCCCGGTCATCGACCGCTTGGGAATTTCGATGAGTTCGATGGCCGCTTCGTGCAAAGAACCGGCGTAGGTGCCGAAGCGGCTCCAGTCGGCGTAGGCCTTCTTGGCGACGATCTTGCCCTTTTCGACGAGGCGTTCGAGCACCTTTTCGATTTGGAAGCGGTCGCGCCGACCGCCGAACCCGAGGGCGAGATTTTCGAAATCCACGAACACGGCCAGTGTGCGTTCGCCGTCGCCGGCGCGGGTTTGTCTCATATCGAACTCGGCTCCGCCTATCCCCGGGCGGCTGCGCGCCCCGTTACATCCCTGCGCCTATCATGCGGGGTGGACGCGGAAACGACAACGGCCCATTGTTAGCCCGACGCGCTAGCGAGGGAGTCGGATGGAGTCTTCGACATCCGACGCAGGCATCGCACCGATTGCCCTTCGATAAATCAATCGGGTTCTCAGTCGTATGTCGAAGACTCCATCCGACTCCCTCGCTAGCGCGTCGGGCTAACGTGACCGGCTTTACTACAGTAACTCGGCGCACGAAACCTCTTTCCGGAGTATTCAATGGCCGAGCAAATCTTTCGATTGGACGGCAAAGTCGCGGTGGTGACCGGCGGCGGTCAGGGGATCGGCGAAGCCGTGTCCCGGCGGTTGGCCGCGGCGGGGGCGAAGGTCGGCGTCTTCGACATGGCCGCGGCGAACGCGGAACGTGTGGCCAAGGACATCGGCGGCGTGCCGATGGTCGGCGACCTCACGAAAGAAGTTGACTTGGCACGGGTATTTGCAGAGGTCGTCGCGAAGGCGGGGCCGGTGGACATCCTCGTGAATAATGCGGGTGTCGCCAGCCGCAAAGGGCGCGACGTGCCGATCTGGGAATCGGTGCGGGAAGATTGGGAGTACGTGATGAATATCAACGTCA